>DATCDZ010000105.1:0-2383 GCA_036510395.1 Verrucomicrobiia bacterium | reverse complement strand
AGTAAATGGCGATTGAACTCATCGGGAAATCCGCCGGAAACGTCTCCGGCTTGTCATCCACGACTGTTTCAAATCCGAGCCGCCGCGCAATTTCCGCCGCTTCAAGAATCCATGCGTCACCCAAATAATAGCTGTTGGTTTTGACCAGGCCGCGCGCGTCAAAATAGGCGCGTCCCCACAGGCCGCTTGTTTCCGCCTGCACCGCCTTGTCCACGAGGCCGCTCGCGATCTCCGCCGTCGGCCCGTCGAGCCGGGCGACGAGCAGAATTCCGTTGGTCGGATTCAACAAATCGGTGTTGGTCGTGCCGTAAAGCCAGTTGGGAAACGGCCCGGTCAGCAGAAAATCCCTGTCCGCCAGCGGCAGCCACGCGAGTTCGGAATCCACCGACGCGTCGTTGCGCTGGAATTCAGGCTGCATTTTATCCGCGGCGGCTTCGTGAATGTTCCGGTCGGATGCAATTTTGAGCGGCACGCCATAGCACAGGACGGCGTAGCGGATTTTGGACGCGACGACGTGGCTGGCCACTCGTTCCGGGCGGCCGTTGGTCGCGGGGATGGTGAGCGGCGCAAGTTTCCAGAGGCGGTCCGCCTCCAGTTTTTTTGCAAGCGGCAACTGGAGCGAACTGCGGAATTCGTCGCGCGACATCACTTCGTTGGTCGTCAGCGCAAAGCCGAAGATTTGTGTTTTCGGGACGTCGCGGACTTGGGCGTAATGTTCCGCGACGGCCTTGGATTCCGGCACGCGCGAATTGTAGATCAACACGACTTCATCACCGCCGGCGCGGGCCAGCAACGGCACAACGGCCAGCAACAACGACATCCATCGCATTCTAAAATGACTCATGTCGGAAATTAGACCCTGTGTTTTTCATCTGGTTCAATTCGATTTGCCAAACAAGGCTTCGCGCATTCCCGGCATGGGGCGGTTGTTTTGTTTGTCCCAGTAACGAAAACTCGCATTCCAGTCCCAAATCGCCCATCCGATATTTTCCTTCTCGCACGCGCGACGGAATGTGGAGTAAAAGTTCGCGCGCGATTTTTCGTCCGCCTTGGTGTAGGCGCCAAATTCACCCAGATGAACGGGACGCCCGTAAAAATCCGACCACGCGCGGATGTATTTTAATTTGCCGGTGAAGGCCAGCGGGCTGCTCGGATTTTGATCCGCCGGCAGCGTGTTGTATTTTTCAATCCAGTCCAGCATGTAGTTTTTCAAATGCAGGTTTGGATCGGGCACGAGCGGCTGCGCGGGCGGACCGGGAAAAACGATGCCGGTGACCGGCGTCTGCCCGCCCGTCCATGTCGCGCCCTGATGCGTGAAATAAAATGGCTCGTAACAATGCACCGATACGATCACATTGCCGTCCGGCGGCAGGGCGAGATTTTTCAATTCATCAATGCTGCCCCATTTGCCCGGCTCGACGAAAATTGTCCGGCGCGGATTTGTTTCGCGGATTTTCCCGATGGCGTGCGCGTAAATGGGATTCATCACCGCCGTGGTTGCGTTGTCATGCGGTTCGTTGTCCAACTCAAACGCGAGCTTTTGCGGATATTTTTCGTAATGCGCCGCGATCTGCCGCCAGATTTTTAGAAATTCATCCGTCGCCGCCGCGGGGTTTTGATCCAACCCGTCGAAATGATGAATGTTGATGATGACTGCGAGATTATTTTTCAGCGCGTTGGTCACGACGAAATCTACGCGCGAAAAAGCCAGCGGCGAGAGCGTAAAATCCGGTGCCGGCCCGGCATAATGCTGCCAGCCGATGGGCACGCGCACGTGGTCGAATCCCTGCGCGCGCATCTCGGCAAATTCGTTTGCCGGAACCGTTACGCCCCAACTTTCAAACGGCCACGCTTCGAGATAATCACCAAGATTCGCGCCGTGCATGAAAAACTTCGCCGCGCGATAAGCCGGCGTCCTGTGGCTGGCAATTGGTTTCATTTCCGACGGATTTGACGGGACGAAAACAGTTTCATCAGCGGCGGGACAAATTGAAACGCAGGCCAGCAGGACTAAAAATAAAATGGTCGTTTTCATTCAGCCTTTGCTTGTCACTTTCAAGCCGTCGTAAGCGAACCAGATGCCCGCCGGCAATTCCGCCTGTGCCTGGTCGTGATCGTAATCATGCGTCAAATGTGTAAAATACGTCCGCTCCGCGCCGATGCGCCGCGCCGCCGTCAGCGCCTCGTCGAGGTTCATGTGTGTCGGGTGCGGTTTGGGACGCAGCGCGTCCAGCACGGAGATTTCCACGCCGCGAATCTTTTCCAGCGCGTCGGCGGGGATTTCCTTGCAGTCGCTCAAATAGGCGAGCCGCTTTTTTCCGTCCTGCAAAAACAAGTAGCCGTTCGTCGTCATCGAGCCGTGCGGCAGGGGCAGGGGAACGAT
>DATCDZ010000104.1:0-2784 GCA_036510395.1 Verrucomicrobiia bacterium | reverse complement strand
TCCCAGGCTTTGTGCCAGCGGCTGGCCGACTGGCAGGTGACCCCGGAATGGCGCGCCACTTCGGCGGGAGCCAGTCCTTTGTCGAACAGGGTGGCGGCTTTCAGCCGCCGGCGTTGCAGTGCGTTAAAATCGCGTTTTTGTTCTTTGGGAAATCCCATGCAAGATCAGACAGCATACCCCAAAATACGTTCACTTTATTATGCAGGAGTCAATAATTGCCAAGCTGCCAAGAGAAAATTCTTCGTGTCTTGGTGACTTTGTGGTTAGTCTTTCCGCCACATGAAGTGGACCCAAACGCTGATCCCGACCCTCCGCGAAGCCCCGGCTGACGCGGAAATCGTCTCCCATAAACTGTTGCTGCGCGCCGGCCTCATCCGCAAGCTCGCCGGTGGCGTCTATACTTTTCTCCCGCTCGGCCTGCGCGCCTTGCGCAAGGTGGAAAAAATCATCCGCGAAGAAATGGATCGCGCCGGGGCGATTGAAATGCTCATGCCCGCGCTCCAGCCGAAGGAAATCTGGGAAACCAGCGGTCGCGCCGAGACTGCGCGCGATGTTTTGTTCAAAGTTAAAGATGGCGCGGATCGTGAATGGTTTTTGAGTCCGACAGCAGAGGAGGTCATCACCGTCGTGGCCGCCGGCGAAATCAATTCCTACCGGCAGTTGCCGAAGAATTTTTATCAAATCAGCGTCAAATTCCGCGACGAAATCCGTCCCCGCTTCGGCCTGATGCGCGCCAAGGAATTCATCATGAAGGACGCCTATTCGTTCGACACGGCGGACGAGGGCGCGACGGCCAGCTACAAAAAAATGTTCAACGCCTACACGCGCATTTTTCAGCGCTGCGGTCTCAAGACGTTTCCGGTCGAAGCCGACACGGGAATCATGGGCGGCAAATTTTCGCACGAATTCATGGTGCCCGCCGAGACGGGCGAGGACGAAGTGGCTTATTGCGAAGCGTGCGGTTACGCGGCAAATGTTGAAAAGGCCGAAAGCGGAATCCCCAAAACCGTCGCGCGCGAAACCGGCGCGGCGATTGAAAAATTTGCCACGCCCGGTGTCGTGACGATTGACGCGTTGAGCAAGGAGCCTTACAAAGTTCCGGCGAACCGGCAGATCAAGACGCTGATCTACATCGCCAACAGCAAGCCGATCATCATTTTGATTCGCGGCGACGACCAGTTGAACGAAACCAAGCTCATGGCCAAGACCGGCGCGGTTGCGGCGCGGCCTGCCACGGTTGAAGAAATCGTGCCGTTGCTCGGCGCAAAACCGGGTTCACTTGGCGCAGTGAAAAATGTTCCGGCGGATTTGACAGTTCTTGCCGACGAACGCCTGCATGGTGCGAACGACATGACCACCGGCGCAAACGAGGATGGTTTCCATTTCAAAAATGTTTCCATCGAACGCGACATCAAGGTGACGGCATGGTTTGATTTGCGGACGGTTTTGGCGGGCGAGCCGTGCAAGAATTGCAGCAAGCCACTGAAAATCCGGCGCGCGATTGAGGTTGGCCACGTCTATAAACTCGGCACGAAATTCAGCGAGCCGCTCAATGCCACTTTTCTCGACGCGGATGGTTCGCGCAAGCCGTCGGTCATGGGCTGCTACGGCATCGGCGTCACGCGGACGTTGCAGGCGGTGATAGAGCAGGGGAATGACAAGGACGGCGTGATCTGGCCGTTGAGCGTCGCGCCGTATCGGGTGTGCATCACGCCGCTGGCCGTCGCGCCTGAAAGCGAGGCGATGAAGCTGGCGGAAAAATTTTACACGGAACTCACGGCGCGCGGCGTGGACGTGATTCTCGACGACCGCGACGAGCGGCCCGGCGTGAAGTTCAAGGATTCCGAGCTGGTCGGTTTTCCAATCCGCATCGGCATCGGCGAAAAATCTTTGGCGAAGGGCGACGTGGAAATCAAGCCGCGCAACGGCGCGTTGCAAGCGGTTAAAATTGAGGACGCAATCGGCGTGGTGATGAAATTATTGGAAGAAAGCACGGCGAAATAAAAAGGGCTGAACCGAAATTCAGCCCCGTTCTTGCCAGCTTTGGCCAATCCTTCGACTGTCATCCTATGTCACGATATGCGAGCTGGGGTCGCTCCAGTCGGAGTAACCGGTGCTGCCGCCTACGGCGCGCGCCTGCACGCCGTAGGTCGTGCCGGGCGTCAGGTTGGGGAGGATGATTTTACGCGCCTGCGTGAACACGCCCGCCGGAGTCCACCCGCCGCCATTCTTCGTCTGCACCTCATAGCAATAGGCGTTGGCAATGGGACTTAACCTCACCACCAGTTGCGTGATCAGGTCATTTTCCAGCGCCAGGATTGTTGGCGCGGGCAACTGCGCCTGCGCCGGTTTGTGCTGGCCGCCTGGTAGCCCGATGAGAGCAGCACCGCCAGGTCATAACGCGCGATGGGCTGCACATATAATGCGTTGGAATCCAGGGCGTCGCACAGCAACTGGCGCGATTGGTTTTTCTTGGCCGTCAAATGCGTGCCGCCGCCGCCATGTCATTGCGGAACGTCGTGAGCTGCGCCGGCGTGACCGGCGGTGTCGTGAAAACCGGATGACCGTTCAGCGCGTCCGACACGTCCAACGTCAGGTTGCAGACGTCATTGTCGGGCCCTTTGGTGAATCCGGTGTAGATGCGGAAGTTTCGGAAAAACAAACAGCATCGCGCGTGCCAAGCCATTTTGACCAAGAAAACCTTGAAATTCCGCTGGCACCGGGCAGAAACCCATTTCGTGCGTGTATAAAGGCGGGACAACGGCAGTTTTTTTGACAAGACAA
>DATCDZ010000103.1:0-4326 GCA_036510395.1 Verrucomicrobiia bacterium | reverse complement strand
CAACACCAAGGAAGACTTTGAGGACACGGTCATGCTCCTGGCTTGCGGACTTCACAACTTCAGAATCTCCTGCCGCTCTGCCGCATGAACCAACCCACAACCCACAACGGCTGCCGCTTTTACAATAACCCATAATGTCTACTGTGGAGAAAATAGTTTTGTTTCTGTAAGTGGTGGAGACACGCAAGAGTGTCCTTGCTGTAATGGTGCAGCCTCAAGTGGATTGCTTGGCTTTGGCAAGTATTACTGCAAAGTGTGCGGCTATGACAAAACAGTAAGAGTTTATAAAATAACTGATCATCGAACAGAGCGGACAATAATGGGATATGTAGATGGGGCTGGCTTTAAATATACCTGTTACAAGCTGGATAATGGCGAAGGTATTTGGACTAACCATTGGGGCGAGGATTGGGATTCTATCATATAATCTTCCAGCACTAAATCACCAGCAGCAGGCGTTTGATTTCCTTGAGCCGTGCCATGGCTTCTTTTTTGGTGAGGCGCGGGAACTTGCCGCCGAGCGTGATGAAATCGTTGTGGCGCGTGATCTTTAATTTGTCTTCCTCGACATCGATGGCGGTCACGGATTTTTCGCTGGCGAAAATTTTCAGTTCGCCCACGGCCAGCAGCAGTTCCACCGGCGGCGGCAGCGGGCCAAAGCGGTCGCGTAATTCTTTCGACAAATTTTCCAGCGCGGATTTATCCGTCGCCTGCGCGAGTTTGCGGTAAATCTCGATGCGGTGCTGTGGTTCGGTGACGTAGTTGTGGGGCAACGTAGGACGGGCATCTTGCCTGTCTCCATTTTTTAGAATTTCTTTTTTAGTCAGAGACAGGCTGGAAGCCTGTCCTACTAGAAAATCCAGTTTCACTTCTACTTCGACGCGCGGTTTCACTTTTTCACCTTTCAGCGACGAGACGCTTTGTTTGAGCAACTGGCAGTAGAGTTCAAAGCCGACGGCGGTGATGTGGCCGCTTTGTTCCGAGCCGAGCAGATTTCCCGCGCCGCGAATTTCCAGATCGCGCATGGCGATTTTGAATCCGCTGCCGAGCGACGCATATTGTTTCATCGCGCTTATGCGTTTGCGAACGTCGGTCAACAAACTGACGTGACGCGACAAAAGTAAATACGCATAAGCCTGATGTTTGTAACGTCCGACGCGCCCGCGCAATTGATACAAATCGCTCAAGCCAAAGCGATCGGCGCGATCAATGATGATGGTATTTGCATTCGGAATGTCCAAACCGCTTTCAATGATCGTTGTTGAAAGCAAAACGTCCGCGTCGCCGTTGACGAATTTAGTCATCACTTCTTCGAGGTCGTCAGAATTCATTTGTCCGTGGCCGACGACGAGGCGCGTGTTGGGGCAAAGTTTTTTCAAACGGTCGGCCATGTCGTGAATCGTCATCACGCGGTTGTGCAGGAAAAAAACCTGTCCGCCGCGCGCGAGTTCACGATTGATGGCGTCGCGGATGGTGCGTTCGTCGAATTGCGTGACGATGGTCTCGACGGGCAGGCGGTCGTGCGGCGGCGTCTGGATGGTGCTCATGTCGCGCGCGCCGGTGAGCGCGAGGTAAAGCGTGCGCGGAATCGGCGTGGCGCTCAACGTCAGCACGTCCACGAGCGTGCGGAGACGCTTGAACTTTTCCTTGTGCAACACGCCAAAGCGCTGCTCCTCGTCAATCACCACGAGGCCGAGGTCTTTGAAAACAATGTCGTTCTGCACGATGCGATGCGTGCCGATGACAATATCCACCGCGCCATTTGCTAAATTTTTTACAACCAAATCCTGTTCGCGTCGCGTGCGATAACGCGAGAGCAATTCAATTTTGATCGGATAATCCGCCATGCGTTCGCGAAAGGTGTTGAAATGCTGCTGCGCGAGAACGGTCGTCGGCACAAGAATCGCAACTTGTTTGCCGCCCATCACGGCCTTGAACGCAGCGCGAATGGCAACTTCTGTTTTGCCAAAGCCGACGTCGCCGCAAATCAAACGGTCCATCGGCTTGGCGCGTTCCATGTCGGATTTCGTTTCGGCAATCGCGCGGACTTGGTCGGCGGTTTCTTCGTAGATGAATGCGCTTTCAAATTCGCGCTGCCAGTTCACGTCCGGTGAAAACGCGTGGCCGGCCTGCGTTTCGCGCACGGCCTGGATGCGCAGGAGTTCGGAGGCGACATCGCGCACGGCGCGTTCCGTCTGCTCCTTCGCCTTGTGCCAGCGCGTGCCGCCGAGCGTGTTGAGCGGCGGATGCGCCCGGCCCACGCCGACGTATTTGCTGACGAGATGCGCCTCGGTGACGGGGACGTAAAGTTTGGGCGGCTCTTCGCCAGAATTTGCCGGCGTGTATTCGATGACGAGACATTCGGTGGAAGTTGCGGGTTGCGAGCTGAAGGTTGCGGAATGACGGCCGCTGCCAACCGGCATGGTCTTCAAGCCGAGATAACGCCCGATGCCGTGTTGCAGATGCACAACGAAATCGCCGTCATCCAGATCGGTGAAATCAATGTCGAGCGCGGAACGCGCGGACAGCGCGTGCGAAGATTTTTGCCGACGCGGCCGTTGGATTTTATATCGCCCAAAAATTTCCGCATCGGTGATGACGATAAATTTCGCTTCTTCGTAAATAAAGCCGCGAGCAAGCGAGCCGATGTGCAGCGTAGGACAGGCGTCGCGCCTGTCTCCATTTTCAAGAATTTCATTTTTTTCAGTCAGAGACAGGCGCGACACCTGTCCTGCAAGTTCCGTCCAAATTTCCTCGAAGCGCTGGCGTTCGCCGTCGTTGTTGCAGAAAACGTGGACGGCATAATCCTGACGCAGCCAGCGATGAAGCTGCTGGAAAAATTCGCGACGCTGTGCCTCGGCGATCTGCGGTTCCGGCGTCCGTTCGGCCAGCGGACGGAAGGCATCAAGCGAGGTGAAATTGGGCCCGGTGGGGCGAGCGTCCTCACGAGCCGTTGCTTGTTCAGCATTGTTGTCTTCTGAAAACGGCTCGCCGGGAGTCTCGCCCCACCCGGTTTGAGATTGTTCCTCGCTCAATTCAACTGACGTGAAACTGCGGCGGTTCAATTCGATGAGAAAGTCCGGCCACGAAATAAAGAACGGATCGGCGGCGGGAATTTGCAGCGCATATTCTTCGGCATGGATGGCAAGCGAATCCGGTTCGCACAAAAGAAAAATGGTTTCGCGCGGCAAAT
The DNA here is from genome assembly GCA_036510395.1 of Verrucomicrobiia bacterium. GTDB lineage: Bacteria > Verrucomicrobiota > Verrucomicrobiia > Limisphaerales > UBA11358 > UBA11358. Next base: position 1,133 of record DATCDZ010000103.1, on the reverse strand, counting down.
AATCCAACAGGGTTGATGGCTGATGGTTGATGGTTGAAAGTCCGGCATTCTGACTTCTGACTTCTGGCTTCTGAATTCCACTTTTTAGAATTTCCAGTTCGTCAGCCGGTGGAATTATGATTTCAGAAATTTCCCCGCGCGAAACTTGCGTGAGCGGATCGAATTCGCGCAATGATTCAAGTTCATCGCCAAAAAATTCCAACCGCACCGGCCATGGACTGTTTGGCGGAAAAACGTCCACGATGCCGCCGCGCAGGGCGATTTCGCCCTTCTGCGAAACCTGCGCCTCCGGCTCGTAGCCTTGTTCTTCGAGAAACTCAATCAAATCTAGTGGCGCGATTTTGTCGCCATGCCGCAATTTGCGCAGGCGGCGTTTCAAATCGTCCGGCGAAAATGTTTTTTGGAGCAACGCGGCGACGTTCGTCACGACGGTTTTTGAATTTTTAATTTTTAATTTTGAATTGCCGGCAAGCGTGACGAGCGTTTGCAGCCGGTCGCTGATGACGTCGGCGTGCGGGAGCTTGCCTTCGTGCGGAAAAATTTCCCAGGCGGGGTAAAATAGCAGTTGGGAGTTGGAAGATGGAGGCTGGGATTCGACTTTGGACTTTGGACCTGGGGCTTTGGACTCCAGTTGCAGCCACGTTTCCAAGTCCTGCTGGAAATTTTCCTGCGTCTTCAAATCCGCCGTGACCATGACAACCGGTCTTTGCGGGAAAATGCTTGAAAGCAGCGCGGCAAAAAACGGCTGCGCGGACGAGCAAACTCCGTCGCAGGACAGCGCTCCGCCATCCTCCAGCCGCCGTGCGAGAGATTGCGCGGCGGGAGTTTTTGCGATGTCAGCGAACAATTTGCCTGCCGCTGACGAGGATTCGTTTTGCGCCAAGCGCAGGAAAGTTCGCAGTGAAACGCTGCGGCGTCAAGTTTGTGGCGGTCGCATATGCGCCGGATTGGATGAATCTGCGGCGCGGACACAAAGAAATTTCCAAAAAATGTGCTGTCGCGGGGCGAGCAAAACAGGAGAAGTCTTGTAGTTAGCAAAACAGGAATCTCCCAGTCCACCTCCCGTCTTTGAGGAGGGCGAGCGAAGCGATGCCCGACGAAAAGACGGGAGGTGGACTGGGCAGGCGGATATT
>DATCDZ010000102.1:0-5365 GCA_036510395.1 Verrucomicrobiia bacterium | reverse complement strand
CCGTGCCGCATTTATGCGGCGCGAGAATGGCGGCGCGAGAATGGCGGCGCGAGAATGGCGGCAGTTAACTCAACTGAAAGTCCCAAATTCATCTGGATGAGATGTTTTTACACGACCACACCTGGCAATGTCAACAAGTATTTGTCCTGAATAAGTTACAATTCGGAAACGGCCTTTTGCGTATCGGCGCAAACACGCTGAAGCACGGACTCCAACCATGGGCGGTAACACGCAGCCGCGCGTCCATCAGTTTGCTTTGGATAAAATGCGGCGCGCTTTGGCCTGAAGAATTCCGATGAGCGTGCCGGCCTGGACATAGGCATCATATTCGGCTCGTTCGTTGGCGGTGAGCTTGCCTTCGTTGCATTTCTCCGCCAATTTTTCCACGCACGCCTGCGCGGTTTTCAGCCCCAAACTGCGGCTGACCGGCTCAAGCATTTCGTCCAGGACCGCGCTGCCATGTCCATTTCCGTTTCGCATGAGAAAAATATAAGCGGCCTGCAATGAAAGGCGACATCACGGCGCGATTTTCTTTTGGCCAGACAGCGCGGCTTCAGGCAGAATGGGTCGCTGCACGCGGCGGAAGATTTTGCCGTTGTTCAAGTCCACGAATGAAGTTTGATGTTTCACCGCAATCCGCCGCCGCGCGGCTCGAAAAAATCTCGTCGCTGCGCCCGGCGCTCGCCATCGTGCTCGGCAGCGGATTTCATCACGCGCTGACGGAATTGCGCGAGGACAAAAAAATTTCCAGCGCCAAAATACCCGGCTTCCCTAAACCGGCCGTCAGCGGTCACGCGGGCGAATTGTATTTTGGCCATCTCGGCAAAACGCCGGTTTTGGTTTTGAGCGGACGCGCGCATTTTTACGAGGGACATCCGATGGAGCGCGTGACGTTTGCCATCCGCGCACTGGCGGCGTTCGGCATAAAAGATTTGCTGCTGACGAACGCTGCGGGCGGAATCAACAAAAATTTCCGCGCGGGCGATTTCATGGTCTTGACCGACCACATGAATTTCATGGAAACCAATCCGCTGCGGCCAGCAAAGCTGACCGGCAAGATGCCTGTCCCACATTTGCCGCGATTCGTGGATTTGACGGAGACTTACGACAGAAAACTGCGCGGGCTTTTGTTCAAGGCCGGAAAAATTTCCAAATTAAAATTGCGACGCGGCGTTTATATTGCGGTAAGCGGGCCGAGCTATGAAACGCCAGCGGAAATCCGCGCGTTCGCAAAGCTCGGCGCGGATGCGGTCGGGATGAGCACGGTGCCGGAGGCGATTGTGGCGCGGCAGTGCGGGTTGCGCGTCGCAGGCATTTCGTGCATCACCAATCTGGCGGCTGGCATCGGCGGGGGAAAATTGTCGCATGCGGAAGTGCTGGCAACCGCCGGAAAAGTGAAAACTTTGGCAGCAAAACTGCTTAAAAGCTTTGCGGAACTGTATGGCAATCAATAAAAACGAGCTAATTCAAGCTGCGGCGAAGGCGAGAGAAGGCGCGGTATCGCCGTATTCCAAATTCAAGGTGGGCGCGGCATTGCTCGCGAAATCGGGCGAAATCATCGGCGGCGCGAACGTGGAAAGCGCGAGCTACGGTCTGACGTGCTGCGCGGAGCGGGTCGCGCTGTTCAAGGCGTTGACGGATCGAAAGGGAAAAGATGACAGGCAGGATGCCTGTCCCACTTTTGTCGCGATTGCGGTCGTCGCGCGCTGCGAAGGCGGCCCGATGCCGTGCGGCGCGTGCCGCCAGTTGCTGCGCGAATATGCGCCGGACGCGAAGGTTTTCGTCGCGGACAGCGGCGACGTTAAAAAAATCCGCGAGTTCACGGTGAAGGAACTTTTGCCGAAGGCGTTTGTCATCGTTCCTTGAATGCGCAAGAAAAAGCCTTATATTCCATTTTAGCGAAATAAATGAATTTTGAAACTCCAGCGGTTCGCGTGCCCTCGCCATTGCAACCAATTGAAACTGCGGCGGTGCAAACGCCGTCCCGTGTCGAAGCGAAGGCGGCGGACGTGAATGATTTGATCCTCAAGCAGAAGCTCGACTGCGCGCTGCAACTGGCGCGGACGGTCTCGCTGGATTTCAACAACGCGCTGACGAGCATCCTCGGACACGTCTCGTTTTTGTTGAGCAAGGCGGAGGCGGGGCATCCGTGGCGCCATTCGCTGATGGAGGTGGAAAAATCGGCCGCGCGCGCGGCGGAAATCGCGCACGAACTCCAGACCTTCAGCCGGCAGGAAAAGGAGTCGCGCCGCTCGCCGCCGGGCAACCTGAATCTGGTCGTGAACCGTTGCGTGGAATTTTTCCGCAACGCGCACGGCGGCAACACCGCGTGGAAGCCGCAGTTTGAAAAGAGCCTGTTCACGGCGCATTTTGACGAGGCAAAGGTGCAGCAGGCATTGACGAAAATTCTGGAGAACGCGTTCGAGGCCGTGGCCGGCGGCAACGGGCAGATCACCGTGCAGACGCGCAACGTGGAATTAGCCGAGCCGGCGCAGGACAGGAACGTGCGGCTGACAGCGGGCTGCTATGTTTGCGTGGAGGTCAGTGACAACGGCAGCGGCATCCCGCCGGACTCGTTGCCCCGGATTTTCGAGCCGTTTTTCACGACGAAAAAACATCCGCATCGCGGCCTCGGACTGGTGCTGGCCTACGGGATTGTGACGAACCACGGCGGCGGCGTGGCGGTTTCCAGCGAGCCGGGCAAGGGCGCGTCGGTGCGGATTTATATGCCGGCGGAAAAGGAGATTGTCCAGGAACCCGGCGGTGCGGGCGAAAATTTCCAGGGCACAGAGACCATCCTCGTGGTGGACGACGAGGAGATGCTGCTCTCGATGACCGAAACGATCCTGAACGACTACGGCTACAAGACTTTGACGGCCAACAACGGGACGAAGGCGCTGGCGGTCCTGTCGCGCGACGACGTGAAGGTGGACATGGTCATCACGGACCTGGTGATGCCGGGCATGGGCGGGCGCGAACTCGTCGAGCGCATCCGGCAGCTTGCGCCCGACGTGAAAATTTTATGCACGAGCGGCTATGTCATGCCGGCAGACAAAAAGAAGTGGCCGGCGTATCTGCAAAAACCTTTCACGAGCGACGGTTTGCTTGCGAAAGTCAAGCGGGTTCTGTCATGCACGTCCGCTGTTGACTGATGCGCGGTTTTCCTGTTAATTTCGCTTATGCAAATTGAAAGCCTCAAGGTCTTTTGCGACCTGGCCGAAACAGAAAGTTTCACCAAGGCCGCGCAGACCAACGGCGTCACGCAATCCGCCGTCAGCCAGCAGATCAGTGCGCTTGAGCGCACCTTCAAATCACTGCTCATCGAGCGCAGCAAGAAAAAATTCCGCCTCACGCGCGAAGGCCAGGCGCTCTACGATTACAGCAAGCAAATCATCCAGACTTATGATTCGCTGAACAGCAGATTGCAGGAACTGAAGGACATCATTTCAGGCACAATCCGCGTGGCGACGATTTATTCCATCGGGTTGCACGATCTGCCGGCATATATCAAACGGTTCATGGCAAGTTATCCGACGGTCAACGTCCATGTCGAATACCGACGCGCCAACCAGGTCTATGACGACGTGTTGAGCAACGTCGTGGATTTGGGGCTGGTCGCGTATCCGGTCAAGGATTCAAAACTGGAGATCGTCGCGCTCCGCAAGGAACCGCTCGTCCTGATCTGCCATCCGCAACATCCGTTTGCAAAACAGAAGACGGTGAAATTGAAGGCGCTCGCCGGGCAGAAAATCATCGGGTTCGAGCCGGACATCCCGACGCGCAAGGCGCTGGACAAAATCCTGAAGGAGCACGGCGTCGAGGTGAGGCACGTCATGGAATTCGACAACGTCGAGACGGTAAAACGCGCCGTGGAGATTGACGCGGGCGTTTCCATCGTGCCGATGGGCACGATCACGCAGGAAATTTCCAAGCAAACGCTGGCCGCCGTGCCGATTGACGACGGCGATTTTTTCCGTCCAATTGCCGCGATCTACAAAAAGAACAAAGTGCTTTCGCCCGCGATGAAACAGTTTCTGGGGATTTTGAAAGAGGCGGCTTGAACGCCAATCGTCAATGCCGCAATTATTTTTGATCCGCATAAATCTTCTGGATTTCCGAGGCGGAAAGCGCGCGGTTGAAAAGGCCGACTTCATCAAGGCGGCCTTGAAAATCCCAAGGGCCGAACCCTGCCCCGCCCATCCGCAGCGGTTGAGTCGAGGTGATAAGCGGATCGGCCACAGCAAGGCTGCCATCGAGTTGTCCGTTGACAAACAGACACAGCCTGCTTCCATCAAAAGTCATGGCAACATGATACCAAGTTTTAGCTCGGATGGAGACAGTGCCATTGATCAGAAATAACCCGGCAGAGACGCCTATAAACGGACGGAAGACCCAACTGCCATTGTCGAGTCCCATGCCCAACTGGAATTGCCGATCATTATAAACGCCATCCTTGCCCACTAGAGCTACGCCCCCAGAAGGGTTGAAGGAGGTGACATACACCCACGTTTCAATCGTCAGGGCCTTCGTTGGATTGAGGGTTGGCGCGTCGGGCACATTCACACAGGCAGCAGCACCGTTAAACGAAAAAGCCCGTCCAACTTTCCCAGTAGAATAACTGACGTCACCCACTAAAGACCCAGAATTGCGATTCACACTGTCATTGGCATTGCCTTCGCCCGACCAAAACGCCACAACGCCTGAAGGCAAATGTCCGGCCGCCATGTGCATTCTGATTTTCGAATAGCCATACCATCCGCCGATGACAAGCACGGCAAGAACAACCACTGCCGCAGCGATGAGCAGGATATTTCGCATTTTACGCGACTTCGCGCGGACCGGAGCGCCGGAAGATTGTTGTCCAGCCGCAAGAACGGGAGTGCCCCGCCGTATCGCAGGAGATGGTGCCGTTTGTGGTGGAACCGGCATGGCAGGCGGCACGACGATGGGCTTTTGACAGGTCGGACAGTTGATTTGAGTTCCCGCATAACCGGTGCCACACTGGATGTTCTGTCCGCATTGCGGACATGAGAATTTGAATTCAGCCATAAATTTTATTGGACGCAAAATTTCCGGTTTCAGATATGACACGCGAGACGATACGTTTATTAGATTCCTTTTCTGAAAAATTGCAAGCGCGACAATTCAGCGGCTTCAAATCCTTCACCGGAAACGTTTCGTTTTGCTGTCGAGACGCATGACTCATCCGGCTTTCATACCAGCCCGTCGACGGGGCTGGCTGAAGGCAAAAAATTTCAAATGCGGATCCATTGAATCCGCTTGCCGATTTGGCGGCGATGCGTTACGAAAACAGCCATGAACAGAATCGGAAACGTGTTGCTGTGGTTGACAGTGTTCGCCCCCG
>DATCDZ010000101.1:0-12076 GCA_036510395.1 Verrucomicrobiia bacterium | reverse complement strand
TTGGTATCCACCGCGATGCCGGACGGTTGGTCGAACTGTGCGCCGCCATTCGTCCCGTCGGCAAAACCGCCAACTCCGTCGGTTCCGGCAATGGTGCTCACCACCCAGTTCGTCCCCGACGGCGTGATTTTACGGATGGTGTCGCTGCCATAATCCGCCACATACAAGCTGCCTGTTCCGTCAATCGTGATGCCGATAGGTGCGTTGAACTGTGCCGCGCCATTTGTCCCATCATTGCCGCCGGGGCTTCCAGCGGTTCCCGCGATGGTGGTCACCACCCAGTTTGTGCCGGCCGGTGCGACCTTGCGGATGGTGTTCTCATCGTTGTCCGCCACATAGAGATTGCCATTGGTGTCCACGGCAACGCCCTCCGGCCGGTAGAGTTGCGCGGCACCATTTGTCCCGTCATTGCCGCCGTAGTTTCCGGCGGTTCCGGCAATGGTGGTGAAAGTGTAAGGCGTGGAATAGATGGATTGCGCCGTGGCGGAGGCGGTCAGAACTCCGCACAAAACCAATCCCATGATCAGTTGCGATATTTTTTTCATAATGAGTTTCTGGATTTATTTCATTTTGTAGGATTCCAGGGTGGCACGCCCCGTCAGCCGGTCAATGTGGATGATGTCGTAGGAAAGATTGTTGTTGCCAATGCCGCTGTTGCCGGGCGGAGTTTCCAAAACGGACGCCGCACCACCTTTGGAAAGATCCAGGAGGACCAACGCCTTTGTAGCCGGATCTATCGCCGGCGACACGCTTCCGCGCGCGAGGGGAATGTATTCATCGCTGGCGGCAAGGTTCTGTCCGTCGGATGTAAGCTGCCCAAGGTAATTAAAGGCGATATACGGAAGATATAAAATCGGCGACTTCGGGCTGTCTTCGGTTGGAAACGGAATGTCGCTGGTGATGCTGAATCCGTAAATCGCGACGGTGGAGTCGTAACCCAAAATGTAGAATGGCGGACTGGAGGGAGGTTGAAATTTTTGCGCCGCGATGAAGGTTCCTTCCGGCAGATTTTGCCATGGCGCCAGATAGCGCACAGTGACGCGCCCCGGCTGGTCGCCCGCAGAACGCAGGCTGACAAAGGTGTAACCCGTCAATTGCTTGTCGCACAAATTGGTGGCGACGGTTTTCTGGGCGATGTTCATTAACGGATTATTCCACCAAGGATTGGGGGCGGGGAAATCGGGAGCCATCCAAAAATTTGTTTTGACGAAAATCATATAGACCGTCGTGTGGTTGGCCACGGCCAGTTGCCGCGCATAGCTGACGTCGGCGAGCAACTGCTGCGACGCGCCGATGTTTCCGTTTGATTTTCCGAGTTGCTTCAGCGCCGGCACGGCCAGCCCCGCGATGATGCCCAGGATCGTAATCACGGCCAGCAGTTCAATCAGCGTGAAGGCAGGCGGGAAGTTGAAGGTTTTGCGCATCGTTTGATTCCGGCGGAAAACCTGCAACCTGCAGCCTGCAACTTGTAACTTCACATTCATTTTACTGCCAGCTTAAAACATTGTCCTTGTTGACACCGGCGTTGGCCTTGTCGGTGGAATTGATTTTTTTGTCCGGTCCGGCGGACCAGACCATGACCTTGCCATGAAATTGAAAACGATCCTGGGTCGTTGATGTCATTGGATTGTTTGGATTGACCAACCCGAAGTAACCTGTGTTGCCGTTTTTCGAGGAAACATTCTTCAAACTATAAAACGCATCCTCACACTGGTCGTCGTAATTCAGATCCATGCTGATGACATACGGATTGCCCCACGGGTCGCGATAGACCAGATCCGGGCCGACGCCGGGCGAACTCGTGTCGCCAGACATATGGGCGTTCAGAAATTTTGTCTGCTTCGGATTTTTGACGTGATTATTGTTTATGGTTGAAGCTCCGCTGCCGGGATAGGTTTGCTCATCCATCAAAATGGCAATCACCTCGTTATTCGTTAATAAAAGTCCCGTTGTCTGCACCGTATAAGGCGTGCCATCGGCTTTGAGAAAATTGCCTCCATAAGTAAAATCCGGATTCAGATTGAATTTCGCGTTGAATTCGGCCTTGTTTTGCGCGTTGGTCGAAACCGGGAAGCGGCCATATTCCGAATCGTAACCTTCAATGGCCGTGACAATTCCCTGTTCTTCGATAAGTGCCTTTTTCACCTTCGCGACGCGCACGGCATACGAGAGGGCCGGCAGCAGCATCGCCGCCAGAATGGCGATGATGGCGATGACGACAAGCAGTTCGATGAGGGTGAAGCCGGCGCGATGGCGGCGTGATGATGGCAGGATGGCTTTCATGGTTTTGAAATAGGCCCGGTTGCGGCGCGGAGTGTGGAATATTTGCGGCGGTGCGGGCAATCGTTTTGTCGCGAACTGGTTTAACATTTGCGACGGCGTCTGAACGACGATTTGCGGCGACCACGCGCAGTCGTGCCAGTCCACGGCCACGAGCCTGCCCCGTAAAACGGCTTCGCCTCTGCAAGCGGTTTGCTCGCGCCGGCCTTCCATTTTTTTATCATCGCGCATAAAAATTCTCACGGCAGCGGGCTGTTGATCTGAACCTGTCCGCTCCAGTTGCAGATGAGGTTGGTTTGTCCGCTGATCACCAGTTGAATCCACAAATCATACGAGCCGGGATTGTTGACCCCGGGCGAAACATAGCGCCACGGATTTTCATTCGGCACGCCGAAAGGCTGGTAGCTGACATCCGGCCCGCCGACCGAGCCGAGCAGCAGCGTCACGGGAACATTCACAGAATTAAAATTGTTCGTAATATTCAAACCAAACTGTTTGGGCTTCAAGCCGGGCAGAAAATTTTGGGCGGGATGAATGTCTTCACCGGAACCTTTGGTGCAGTTGATAAAACCGCCAACTCCAAATCCATCGGTCATGGTGGTGGCGTCACCGCTGATTGAAGCGCTGCTATCGAGATTTGTATAATTTCCATTGTTCAAGGTCGTTCCCAGCAGTTCAAAATATAGCGGGCTGAACCTTGCCTGACTCGGATCGGCAGGATAGTGGGAATTACTTGGCGGATAAAATCCATAGGCGTCGTGGTAGCGCTGGATGGCGGTCTCAAGAAGCCCCATTTCCGCCTGCGTGTGGGATATGTATTGGTGTCTTTTCACCGATTTCAAAACCGTGAGGGTGAACGCCGCCAGCACGCCGATGATGGCGATGACGACGAGCAATTCGATGAGGGTGAAAGCATTTGCGATTGGCGATTGGCGATTGGCGATTGAAAAAAGTCGCGGTGGCACGCCTGCCGGATTGACCGGCAACCCGCCGCGCCCGCCCACCATCGCGGCGGGACGCAAACCGCAAACTGCGGATTCACTTTTCCCGGCTGATTGATGATTTTTCATGTTGATTTATTTGTCGCGCAATTCGTCTTCCATCCGCTCGCTCAACCATTGCTTGATCATGCTTTGGTAGTTCAGATACCTCGCGCGGGCGAGCCGCTTGATGCGCGCAAGCATCCTCGGGTCTATCCGCAGCGTGATGGTCACGGACTCGGACGCCTCGGCGCTGCCCGCCGTGGCCGCCTCCATCAGCCGCAGGTCGGGCCGGCTCTCCGACCAGAAATCCGACTCGGCGTTTTCGCTGTCGAAAATCGGCACGTCTTCCCAGTTGGCAAAAGTTCGCATCTGTTTTCCGGTTCATCCCCGTTTTCCTCGTCTTACCCGTTCTCAAACCAAAATTTGAGGACGAGGACGCGAATGACGTGAAGACGATTTTTCACGAAAGCGTCTGGTCCATTTTCCTTTGGTAAAAAAATCTTTCTTCCGGAGCAAACGTGCGCGCGTGCAAGACGCGGACGGAGCGGCCGTTTGTCCGATACACGCTGAAAACCCCGATGCCGCCGGCTGACATCCCAAGATTGAAAAACCGCGTCTGCACGCCGAACCTTGGCGAGTCGGGCAGCAGCCGGACGGCAAACGGGTCTTCAAAGGATTCTTCAATTTCCCGCTGAGTCAAAGAACCATCCATTTCAAAGGGTGGATTATTCCAATCAAACTCCATGGTGAGCTAATTGTATTTAATACGCCCATGCAATGTAATTACAATGTATTTACACTTGAGCATGGTGTTTGTCAACAGTTTTTGCAGGGTTTTCCAAAAAAAACTTGGCGATCAATCTGCTCCGCCACCAGTGCCGCCGCCGCTGTCGCCGTTGTCGCCGCTCATGACGGTGATCATCTTGATCAAAGGCAGGAACATGGCGACCACGATGCTGCCGACGATGACAGCCAGAAAAACGATCATGACGGGTTCGAGCAGCGAAGTCATGGCAGCGACGGCGTTGTCCACCTCTTCGTCGTAGTTGTCCGCGATCTTCAAAAGCATTTCGGGCAGGGCGCCGGTCTGTTCGCCGACATCCACCATGCTGACGACCATTGGCGGGAAAACGGCGGAGGCTTCTAGCGGCGCGGTGATGGTTTCGCCCTCCTTCACGCTTTCATGGACTTTGCTGACGGCGTTGCTGATGATGACGTTGCCGGCGGTTTCCTTCACGATCGTCAGCGCCTGCAAAATCGGGACGCCGCTGCTGACGAGCGTGCCGAGCGTGCGCGTGAAGCGCGAGATGGCGACCTTGCTGATGACCGGGCCGAGCGCGGGCATCTTGAGCTTGAACTTGTCCCAAAGGTATCGCCCGGATTTCGTCTTGTTGATGATGATGAGAAATATCACCCCCACCACCGCCACGGCTCCAGATGTGGCCACAATGTGGTTCTTTATGATATTGCTGACATCGAGCACAAAGATCGTGAAACCCGGCATCGGGAAACCCATGCCATCAAAAACCTGCTGGAACCTCGGCACAATAAACACCATCAGCAGGATCATGATGCCGATGGCGACGATCAGCACCGCGATCGGGTAGAAGAGAGCGGCCTTGACCTTGCCCTTGATCTTCTGCGCCTTTTCGGAAAATTCGGCGAGGCGTTTAAGCACGACTTCCAGCACGCCGCCCAGCTCGCCCGCCTTGACCATGTTGATGAACAGCCGGTTGAACACCTTCGGATGCTGCGCCAGCGCCTCCGAGAAAGTGCTGCCACCCTCAATCGCCAGGGCCAGCTCACTGAGAATCCTCTTGAGCGTCACGTTGCGCTCCTGCTTCTCCAGCACCCGCAACCCCCGCAGCAACGGCAGACCCGCATCCACCAACGTCGCCAGTTGCCGCGTAAAAGTCGTCAGCACCTTCGGCTTGACCCTGCCGCTCAAGCCCGGGATTTTGATCTCCATGCTCATCCCGCCGCCCTTTTTGCCGCCCTTGGCCCCCGGCTTGGACTTCGCCTTCTTCTTACCCGCCGACTTATCCTGCACCTTCGCGCCCTCCGCAATCTTCGTCGGGAACAAGCCCATGTCCTTCACTCGGCTGATTGCCTCATTTTGGCTGGCGACATCAATCGAACCCTTCGTCTCTTTGCCGCGCCCGTCCAGCGCCACATAATCGTATCTAGGCATAAGTCAATAAATGGTTGAAAGTTGAAAATTGATTGATGATTTACTCTCAACCATCCCCTGTCAACAATCAACTACTTTTCAGGTATACTTGACCACTTCCTCAATCGTCGTATCGCCCTCAAAAATCGCACGCAAGCCGTCTTCACGCAACGTAACCATCCCCAGCTCCACCGCCTTCTGCCGCACCACCACCGTCGGCGCACGCTCGTTGATGAGCGTGCGAATCGCCTCGCTCACGATGAGCAGCTCAAAAATGCCCTTGCGCCCTTTGTAACCCGTGTCATTGCACGTCGAACAGCCACGCCCATAATGAAACGCTTTGTCCCCCAGATCATGCGGCGAGAGATTCAGCAACTCCAACTGGCTCTCCGTCGGCTCAAAAGGCGTCCGGCAATTTTTGCAAACCGTGCGCACCAGCCGCTGGCCCAGCACCGCCATCAGCGTGCTCGAAATCAAAAACGGCTCCACGCCCATGTCCACCAGGCGCGTGACCGCGCCCGGCGAATCATTCGTGTGCAGCGTCGAGAGCACCAGATGCCCCGTGAGCGACGCCTGCACCGAAATCTGCGCCGTCTCCAGATCTCGCATTTCACCCACCATGATGATGTCCGGATCCTGGCGCAAAAACGACCGCAGCGCCTTGCCGAACGTCATGCCCGCCGCGTCATTGATGGCCACCTGCATGATGCCCTCGATGTCGAACTCCACCGGGTCTTCCGCCGTGAGCAATTTGGAATCAATCACATTGACCCGCCGCAGGCAGGAATAGAGCGTCGTCGTCTTGCCGCAGCCCGTCGGCCCCGTCACCACAAAAATCCCGTTGGGCCGCTGGATCACCTCGGACACAAAATCAAAAACGCTCTTGGGAAATCCGAGCGACTCCAGTTCCAGGTTCACCGACGAACGATCCAGCACACGCAACACGACGGATTCGCCGAACTGCGTCGGCAGCGTGGACATACGCAAATCAATTTGTCGTCCGCCGGGCATCGGATAATTGATGCGTCCGTCCTGCGGCAGGCGCGTTTCAGAGATGTTCAGGTTCGCCATGATTTTCAAGCGCGAAATCACCGGCAGTGCGAGGTGTTTGGGCGGCGGAGCCATTTCATACAGCGCGCCGTCCACGCGGTAGCGGATGCGGAATTCCGTCTCAAACGGCTCGAAGTGGATGTCGCTCGCGCGGTCCTGCACGGCCTGCTGCAAAACCAGATTGACGAACTTCACGATTGGCGCCGCGTCGGCGAGCGCCTCGGCCGCCGCAGCGTCGTCGCCGGCTTCGGCGGCTTCGCGTCCGATGTCGGTGTCCGCCCCGAGTTCCTTGAGGATTGCGGAAAAATTTTCCGACTCGCCCTGGCCGTAAAGCCGTTCAATCGTCTTGTCAATCTCCGCCGGATCGGCGACGACCACCTGCAAGTCGCGCTTGACGGCAAAATGGATTTCGTCCGCGCGCGCCGGGTCGAGCGGATTGGCCAGCGCGACCTTCAAAATGTCGCCGCTCCACGAGACGGGGACGCACCGATACATCTGCGCGACGTTCGCCGGGACCATGTTCAGGAGTTCGGGCGAGAATTCCAGGTCGCGCAGCGTGACGATTTCCGTGCCAAGCGCCCCGGCCATCACCTGCAAAATGTCGTGGAGCTTCATCACGCCCGTGTCCTGCAAAATCTGGATGATGGGCGTGGCGTTGCGCTGGTGCTCGGCAACAACATCCTCGTATTGCAGGTCGTCAATCAGGCCCTGCTCCCTGATGAGCGACAGCAACGGATCTGAAATTTCTTGCGCCATGTTATCAATAAAAAATCATTTGCTCGGGTTCTGCGGCGGATTTTTGCCGCCGCCGCTGATGGATTGCGCCAGCTCGAGTTCCTGCAACTTCGCCTGGATCGTGGTCGGATCCTGCGACTTCGTGATCACTTCCTCGCGCGCGATCAAACCCTGCTGGTATTTGTCCATCAGAAAAGAGTCGAGCGTCACCATGCCCCATTTCGATCCGGTCTGGATGTCGGACTGGATTCGGAACGTCTTGTTGTCGCGGATGAGCGCGGCGATGGACGGCGTGTTGACCATGATTTCAAAAACGGCCACGCGGCCCGGCTTGTCCACGCGCGGGATCAACAGTTGCGAAATGACCGCCTGCATGACGGTCGAAAGCTGGATGCGGACCATTTCCTGCTGGTTCGTCGGAAATGCGTTCGTGATACGGTCAATCGTTTTCGCCGCGCCCGTCGTGTGCAGCGTTCCGAAAACCAAGTGGCCGGTTTCCGCCGCCGTGATGGCCGCTTCAATCGTTTCCAAGTCGCGCATTTCACCGACGAGGATGATGTCCGGATCCTGCCGTAGCGCGCGGCGCAGCGCCTCGGCGAAGTTCGGCACGTCCACGCCGATTTCGCGCTGCGTGACGACGGCTTTTTTATGCTTGTGATAATACTCAATCGGGTCTTCGACGGTGATGATGTGCGCCTCTTCGCGCTCTTCGTTGATGATGTTGATCATCGAGGCGAGCGTGGTCGTTTTTCCCGAACCCGTCGGGCCTGTGACAAGAACAAGCCCGCGCGGCTTGTAAAGCAGTTCCTTCGCGCTGGGCGGAATTCCAATCTGCTCCATCGTCAGCAGCTTGCTGGGAATCTGACGCAGCACCATCGCAAAGTTTCCCCTTTCCTTGAACACGCTCACGCGGAAACGCGCGGCGTCGCCAAACGCGAATCCAAAATCCGCCCCGCCCCGCTCGCGCACGCTCTGGATGTGTTCTTCAGACGTGATGCTGCGCATGATTTCCTCGGCGTCCTCCGGCTTGAGCGGCGGTCCTTCGATTCGATGCAAGATGCCATGCACGCGGATCGTCGGCGGGATGCCCACGCGGATGTGCAGGTCGGACGCGCCTTCGGCCACCACCAACTGCAACAGGTCTGACATTTGATAGGACATAAATTCAATTTACGATTTGCGATTCACGATTTTTGATTTTTGATTTGGGAAAAAATCGCGTCTCGCGCGCGGGTTGGTTCCTCGCGGCGGGCCGTAAATCGCATATCGTAAATCATAAATCCTTCTTACGCCTCATCACCGATGGTGGCGCGGATGACTTCATCGGGCGTGATCAGGCCTGCAAGGACTTTGCGGATGCCGTCTTCGCGCAGTGTCCTCATCCCCATTTCGCGGGCGCGCGAGCGCAGCACGCTCGTCGGCGCGTGGTCGTATATCAATTTCCGCGCTTCGTCGTCTATCAGAAATATCTCGAATATGCCGAAGCGTCCGCGGTTGCCGGTGTTGCCGCAGTTGCCGCAGCCGCTCCCTTTCATCGGCGTGGCGCCCTTTATCATGTCCGGCGTCAGTTGCAGGGCGCGCATTTCACTTTCTGTGGGCGTGTAGGGCTGCCCGCATTTCTTGCACACTTTGCGCACGAGCCGTTGCGCCATCAGACACCGCGTGGAGGAGGCGACCAGAAATGGCTTCACTCCCATGTCAACAAGGCGCGCGACGGCGCCGGGCGCGTCGTTGGTGTGCAGGGTGCTGAATACGAGATGCCCGGTGAGCGAGGCGTTGATGGCGATGGATGCGGTCTCAAAGTCGCGGATTTCCCCGAGCATCACGACGTTGGGCGCCTGCCGCAATATGGCGCGCAGGGCGGCGGCGAAGGTGAGGCCGACTTGTTCGCTGACTTGCACCTGGTTGATGCCGGCCAGCACATATTCGACGGGGTCTTCGACGGTGATGATTTTGCGGTCGGGCCGGTTGATGAAATGGAGGCAGGAGTAGAGTGTGGTGGTCTTGCCGGAGCCGGTGGGTCCGGTGACGAGCAGGATGCCGTCGGGCAGGCCGATGACTTTTTCAAAGGTCTGCTGGTCGTCCTGAAAAAAGCCGAGTTCAGGAAGGCCAAGTTTCAGTCCTTCTTTGTCCAATATGCGCATGACGATGCTTTCGCCGTGATTCGTCGGCAGGCAGGAGACGCGCAGGTCTATGAATTTGTTTCCGGCTTTGGTCTGGATGCGTCCATCTTGCGGGATGCGGTGCTCGGAGATGACCATGTTGGACTGGATTTTCAGCCGGGCGATGATGGACGCCTGGAGCCGTTTCGGCGGGGCTTTGATTTCTTGCAACATTCCGTCTATGCGGTAGCGCAGGCGGAAACGTTTTTCCATCGGTTCGAGGTGGATGTCGGAGGCGCGCAGCTTGAAGGCGTCGGTGATGATCTGGTTGACGAGCCGGATGAGGGGAGCGTCGGCTTCGACGGCACCGCCGTCGTCTTCGAGCGCGCCGATATGGACGTCGGACTCCGTGAGTTCCTGCATCACGTCCTTGAAGACGCCGTCGTCCACCCGCTTTTTTTCGCCGCCGTAATACTTGCCGAGTGCGGCTTCGATGTCGGGTTCGGAGGCGACGCGCACTTCAACTTCCGCGCCGAGCAGGTGTGTCAGAGAATCTATGGTGTTGAGGTCGGAGGGGTCGGCGAGGGCGACGGCGACTTTTCCATCGGCCTTGAAAATGGGGATGACACGATATTTTTTTGCGACGTGGCGAGGGATGATGGAGATGACGTCGTCCTCGATTTGCATCGCGCCGAGGTGAACGACTTCCGCGCCGAACTGCGCTGCCTTGGCCTGCGCCACGTCCGTCGGGCGGATGATTTTGTTGGCGACAAGAAAATCCACCACGCTCACGTTGGCCGATCCGGCCTCCGCACGCGCCTTGGCGACCTCCCCGGCATTTGTGAAGCCGAGGTCAACCAACAGGTCCAACAGATAATCGTCTTTTTCCGCCACAATATTTTTCAGCAAATGTTTTTTATTCTGGAACTCGCAGAGAAGTTTTCATCTTATCCGCCAAATGTCAATGCAGAGTCCGTTTCAGGCGACGATTGATTTAACGGCAGACGCGCGTCGAAGCAACGGCAAATAAAAATTACGCGCCAAATTTTTTACGACGACAACGGAGGTTGATTTTCAGGACAAATCAAAAGGCGCGAAGTTTTTGCTTCGCGCCTTTTTCAATAATGCGCCTGACCCTTTTACTTCCTACGGACTCTTCGGCGGTGTTTGCGGAGCGGGCTGCGGATTGCTCCGTTTCGCGTCACGTTCAATGTGGCTCGCAGTCAACCATGCCGCCATTTTATCGGGATTGCCAGCGTATTTGTTGTGCATGATGACATCCAGCGTCGTCAGGGCTTGCATTCCTTGCGCGATTAACTGGCCGATGGTTGCCGTGTTGCCGACGCCCGTTTCACGATTGCTTTCCTGCTGCGTTTGAGCCGTCGTGACGGTTGCGCGGTCATTTTGCAAATGCGTCACAAAATCGGCGCTCATTTCATGCGCGACAAATTGTGCCACCAGCGCGGGTTGCGCCGCGAACTGTTGCAAAAACTTGTCGGCGGTGGTCAGCAACACGCCTTCATTGCCATTTGCGGGCGGACGAAAACTGTCGGCGAAGCCCGGTTGTGTTTGCGCGATGGCGGCTGCGGTGCGGGTGATGTTTTGGATGTCCAGCCGGATTTCATCCAGCAAAACTTCCTTGCTGGTGTTGCGTCCCGGCTTCTGTCCGGCTTTCGCGTTGTCCAGTCCCGTGATGACCTGGCCGATGATAGTGAAGTTTGCCAGTGCCGTGCTGCCTGCGGCGAAATCCGCCGTGTTATCCTGTCCGAATGTTTGGACGCGTTGAAATGCGTCATCCCGGCGGGTTTCTCGATTGTCCATAATTTTACTCTGCCTTTCTGTTTTGGTTTGTTGTGGTTTTTATCTACTCAAACAAATCCCGCAAATTTATCCCAACCGCCTTGGCAATCCGCGCCAAAGCATCAACAGAAATATTTTCAACGCCGCGTTCCACGTCGCTGATAAAAACGGTGCTCAAACTGGCTTTTTCAGCCAGCTTTTCTTGACTGAATTCCGCTTCTTTCCGGTATTTACGGACGGCTTCACCAAGTTTTTTGCGATGCTGTGGGAGCGACACAGCCATTTAACTAAACAGTGAGCGCCAATTTGGACATAAGGCATATCTGATGTTTTTGCTTGCATTGGTTGCGGCGAAGATTTACGATATTCTTCGTTTAGAAGGAAAACACATGAAATTCATCGGAATACTGTTGATTTTACTTGGGATCTGTTTTCGACTTTCCGCCCAAATTCCGCCGCCGGATGGCGGCGGCTGCACAAATGATTGTCCGCCTTACACGAACGCGACTTTAGTATTGCCGCCTGATGATTCGACGATTGATTTGAACATCAAATATGTCGGCACAATCCGTCTGGCGCTTTATGACCGAGACAAGCCGGCCACGGTGCATAATTTTCTGAATTATGTTTTGAGCGGCGCTTACTCGAATAATTTCATCCATTATGATGCTTCAAATTTTGTCTGTCAGGGTGGCAGCTTGCGGGTCATCAGCTTTGGCGGCGGCAGTCAGTCCGTCGTGCCGGTGGCTGAAAATGCTCCAATCACAAATGAATTGAACACGGGCAACTTTTTTAGCAACGTGCGCGGAACAATCGCCATGGTGCATTATCCCGGCCAGATCACGAACACCACCTGTAATTGGTTCATCAATCTGGCTGACAACACCAACTTCGACATTCCCGACACCAACCACTCCTACGTTGTTTTTGGCCACGTCGTTTCCGGCCTGACGAAT
>DATCDZ010000100.1:0-17658 GCA_036510395.1 Verrucomicrobiia bacterium | reverse complement strand
CATGGGCCAGCCACGCGTTGGTCAGGTCGGCGTTTTGCGCGAGCTGCTGCAAATCGTCGCGCTGAAGCAACGAAATGAACGCCGGATAACGCCCCAGCCGGTCAGTCAATTGCGGGTTCTGGCAGATCAATCCCACGAGATCGGCCACCTTGTAATAATCGTCCGGCATCGTGGCGACGGAGCGCGCCGCCTTGTCCATGCCGGTGCTGTCCAAATCGCGTCCAAGCTCGTTGACCAGTTTTGCGGAGCGCGACTCGTTGTCGCCCGGAGCGACCTGCACCGTCCAATAGCTCAAATTGTAGATCACGAAACAGAGCAGCACGAGATACACCGTGCCGTTCAGCGTGCCGACGCACGCGCCGAGCCGTGAATTCATCCGCTCCCACAACATCAGACGCAGGTCGCCCGCATAGTATTTGTAATGGACGTTCACCTTGCGATGGACGACAAATCCCGCCACCTTGAACAAGGCCAGCACCAGCCCAAACGCCACGAACGGCGCGATCATCCAGACCAGGGTCTCGTCATGAATTCCGACGTGCGGCAGCAGCGGTTTGAAAAGTTTTCCGACCGGCACGGCCAGCAGCGCGGCGAAGATGATGCCGACAAATGAAAACGCCGCGCGGATCGCGCCCCGCTTCAGCCCCATCAAAACGCCCGAAGCCAGCAACAACAAAGCAAGAATCCAAATGGTCATGCCCACAATAAAAACCATTTGCGGAAAAAAGCAACGCGATTTCGCGGGTTGAAAAGGGCAGGGGAGGCGCGCTGAAATCAGGAAACCAGTTTCAGGCGGCCAGTTTCAAGTGGGTGATGCGGAAAATGGCGCCTTTGGGTTCGTTGGGCAGACATTCAATCTCCCAGCCGTGGGCAAGGACAATCTGCTGGACGACCGCGAGGCCGAGGCCGGTTCCCTTTTGGTGCGTCGTAAAGTAGGGCTTGAAAATTTCCTGCCGCCGTTCGGTCGGAACGCCGGGGCCGTTGTCGCGTATTTCCAAAAATGCCTCGGCGGCATTTTGTTTGCCCGTGACGACCTGGATTTCGCCCGCTCCACCCACGGCCTGAACTGCGTTGAGCAGCAGGTTGAACAGCAACTGCCGGAGCAGTTGTTCATCCGCCTCGATGGTAAGAAAATCGCCCTTCGTTTCCAGCTTGATTTTCTTGTCGTCAATGTCGTGGTTCAAGGCGCGCATCACTTCGCCGATGGCGGAGTTCAACGCGAGTTTCGTGCGGCGGACTTCGCGCGGGCGCGAGTAGTTGATGAATTCGTTCAACTGCACGGTGACCTTGTCGGTTTCATCCACGATGGCGCGGGCCTTGTCGCGGATTTCCGGCGGCGCGGTGGCCTCCTTGGAAAGCATCTGCGCCATGCCGCGGATGATGTTAAGCGGGTTTCGGGTCTCGTGCGCGAGGCCGGCGGCGGCGAGGTTCATTTCCTTGAGGTGCGAATTCATTTCGCTGGCACGGATGAGGCGGATTTGCAATTCGGAAGTTTTGGTCGTATTGCGCCACGCCAGTCCTGCGCCGATTGCCGAAATACCGGCAAACAATGCAATAATAAAGCGCATCCACAAATCGCGTGTGCAGATCCCTAGATAATTTTCCGTGGACATGGTAATCACCAGACCGTGCAATTCGTGCCGGGTTATGTAATCCCTGAAATCGCTGTCCGACATTCCGAACAGCCATGGCGGACGTCCCCTGCCGCCTCCGCCACGCGGGCGGTTCTCGAAATTTGGAGGCGGAGGCGGCTGGCCGTTGGTGAAATTGCCGGCAAAAACGTTCGTGTCGGACGGAGTATTGGTTGTGAAATTGGGGGCGTTCACAAAATTTGTGTCGTCCCGAGGCGGCCCGCGCCGCTGAAATCTGTTCGTAAAATCAGCCGGTGGCCCTGGCATGACGACCGGCGGGTTGGTCGTGCCTTCGGGATTGACGCTCGCACCCTCGATCGTGTCCACAAACGTCACGGTGTCGCGCGTCCAAGTTTCGCGCTGGGTCAAATCCACGCTTGGCTTGACGGCATTTGGAATAAGATTGGTGTTCACAGCGTCGGCGATCGGTTCGCCGGCTGTGTTCAACAGTGCGATATAAATCAGCCCGCTGGAACTGACGAGTTCGTTCGTGTGCACGTTGACTCGTTCATTCAGCACCAGCTCAAGCCGCTGTTGCAACAACTGGCCGCGAAAGCTCAAGGCGCGGATGAAGGTGCTCAAGTCGTTGGCAATATCCTTGGAACTGTTGCGCAAATCATATTTGGCCGCCTCCTTCACCCGGTGGTGCTCCTCGACCTGCCAGGCAACGACGAGCGCCCAGACCCCCAGCAGGAGGCTGTAAATCAAAGTGCCGCGGCGTTTCGCTTCCATGAATTTTATTCAATTACCACTTCCGGTTGGAAAAGACAACCGCGACTTCAGTTTTTTTTCACAGGAAGCCGGTCCAGATACCGGTCCAGTTCCTGTTCAGAAATGGAATTGGTCATTAAATCGGACCGTTGTGTTTCAGTGCTGGACATCATGGCCAGTTTCGACGGCGCCTCGACGATGTGCGGCGTCACAAAAATCAGCAATTCCTGCTTTTGAGCGCTCTTGGTCGTTGCCTTGAAAAGATTTCCTATCAATGGAATGTCTCCCAGAAACGGAATCTTGGTTGTGTTGGCAGATTTTGTGTTGCCGATCAATCCGCCGATGACGACGGTCTGTCCCGAGGGCGTGACGACGACGGTGTTGGCGGAACGGATGTCAATGTTTGGCGCATACACAGGCGAAGAATTTATAATGCTGCTGCCGTAGGCGATCACCTGCCCGGGAGTTGAGGTGTCTAATTGCGATGTTTGCGGCTCGAGGATCATCTGCACCAAATTATTGTCCTGGATGAATGGCGTGACGTTCAGGATGATCCCGACATTTTGATAGGAGCCGTTAATATTCGGAACCGTGGAGCCGCTCGATCCGACCGTGGTATAGGTGACGCCGCTGGGCAGATAGACCTCCTGACCGACGACAATTTGCGCCGGCTGGCCGTCGCGAGCAAGGATGGATGGCCGCGACAACACCTGCGCTTTTCCTTTTGCGGCGATGGCTTGAAGCGTTCCCGTGAAATTATTGTCAAGAACAGTATATACGCCTCCGGGACCCGCCGTCCCCGCCAAGGATGCCGGCAGGCCAAAGTTGTTGTTCGCGCTGGCACTCGTCGTCAACGAGGTAATGGTGGGCACGATGGTTGGAGTCCCAAACGTTGTTGTGCTGCCGCCGGCTGGATTTGCAACAACTGTCGTCGGTGTGTTCATAATGTAATTAGTTATATACCTCGTGATACCGAAGCCGTTAATGGCACCGTTGTAGCTGCCTTGGACACCGATGGCGGACGCATTGTTATCGTCCACTTCGAGAAAGACGGTCTTGATGAACACCTGCGGCTCCGGCGCGTCGAGGTTGCTGATCACCTTTTTAATTTGCTCCATCGTCACCGGGTCGGCGGTGATGATGAGATTGTGAGTATCCGGATCAATGGCAAACACCGCGCCGCCAACGGATCCGTTGTTATTGTATTGGCTGCTGCTGCTGCTGCCAGTCGCGCCCCTTGCACCGCCGCCTCCGCCAAAAGCACCACCACCAAATCCGCCAAATCCGCCGCCGCCACCTCCGCGACCGCCGCCGGCGTGGACTTGAATTGCTGTGCAAAAGATGGAAATCAGGACGCAGCCAAGAATTTTGTTCCAGTTGAATGATTGCATTTTCATAATTGTGTTTTCCTTAAAAGTTGAGTTGATGCCGATTAAAATCAGCGGCCGCCGCCGCCGCGTGAACCTCCGCCCGAACTTCCGATGGTGGTGCTAAAACCGCTGGAGGAAGAACTTGAACTGCTGGAACTGTTCATTTGCTGTTGGCGGGTTGTGAGCGCGTCGGTTCCAGTCGTTGTGCTGCTGCTGCTGCGAGACGTGCTGCTGCTCGGAAACGCACTTTGCAGCGCTGTCAGCACCGAATACGGGTCTGCGTTGTCCAAATGAACCGTATAAACAGTCGGATCGCGCTCTGATTTGACATCCAGTTCGCGAATCATTTCCTCAATCTGCGGCATCATGTCTTTCGCAGCGGTCACGACGACTGACTGGGTGCGCCCGTCGGCCACGGCGATGACCTGTTGAGCCTTCTGAATCCGGGCCTCGCTGCCGGTGTTCGCCGAGTTTCCGCCTCCGCCAAAAAGCGCCGCAAAAGGATTTCCGCCGCCGCCTCTGCCGCCTCTGCCGCCGCCCCTGCCGCCAAAACTGATCGGCGCCTGGCCACCGCTGGTGCTGTTCGGGAAAACTCCCTGAAGCATGGTCACAATGTCGTTCGGGTTGGCGAATTTCAATTGGAACACCCTCACTATCGTTTCCATTTCCGCGCTGGAATCAATGGACTCGATGATTTTTACGAGATGCCGGATGTTGGACTGCGTGTCGGTGATGATGATGGAATTGCCTTCCTGGTTCGCGACAATGGTGGCTTGTGACGAAACAAACGGCGACAAATCCACCACCAGTTGTTGTGAATCCACGAACCGGATCGGAATGATTTGGGTGACAATTTCGTCGTTCTTGGGAATGTTCGTCGCGACATTGCCGATCACGACCGGAATGTCGTCGTGAATCGCCTGCGCCTTGGTCATGATTGTCAAAGTCCGGCCATCAAGAATGGCGGCGAGGCCGTTTTGGTTCAGGACGGTGTTGAGCAAGTCCACCGCCTCGTCCTTTGTCATGCGATGGGTGCTGATGACATTCACATAGCCGCTGACCGGCGTGTCCAGCACAATGATGAATCCCGCCGCGTCGCTCATATAGCTCAAGACCCGGCTCAACGGCGCGTTGCGAAAGTTCATCGTGATGCCGTTCGTGCCGACATCGTTCGTGAACGAGGCTCCTGGCTCGGCGGAATTATTGTCCGCAATCTCATACTGAACGGCGGTTGCCGGCTCCATTTGCATGGCGGCGGGGGGAGCCGTCGTCGCGGCATTGACGCCGCCCGCGCCAACCGTGCCGTTGTCGGCAGATGGTGATGGCGTGGTTTCGGCAGGCTGCTGGCCGCCCAATTGCTGTTCTTGCTGCGCCCGCTGCGCCCGCAACCGGGCGAGCGCGTCGTCCTGTGCAAATGCTTCAAGGGTTCCAGCGGCCAGAGCCGCCGCCAAAGTGAGTTTGATGATTGTTTTCATGGTCATTGATTGTTGTCTGGTGGAGTCGTGTCGTCCGGAACGTCCGAATTGTCGGGAGCCATCGTGTTGTCTTGAATGGGAATGAACGTGCCGTCGGAAGGCGTCGCATTCTGGTCTTGCGCCTGCGAATCGCCTGATGTTGCCGCTGTCGAATCAAAGTTGTTTCTGCTGCGGTTGAAATTGCCATTGTTATAATTTCCGTATCCGTTGTTGTAACCGCCATTGCCGCCATTGCCGAAATTATTGTTGCGGCGGCGTCCTCCAAATCCGCCCCGGCCTGAATTCCTGCTGTTGCCATAGCGGCTGTCAAAGCGGCTGCCGCCGGTGTCGTTGTAACGCACGGTCGTCCCGTTCGAGAAAAACCAGTTGCCGTTGGTGTCATCGTGCAGTTGTTCGCCGATTTGCAAAACCATCGTGTTGGTGCCGGACACCAGCGTCACGAAATCCGCCGAGATGCCGGCCACCTTGAAATTGGCGATGGTGTCGTTCAATTGCGCCTCCTTTTGGTATTGCAAACTGGAGCCGTCGAAAAATGCGTGGACGCCCGCGAGCCGGCCCTCGCCATATCCGATGACGCCCACCAGTGAAAATGAATTGGGCTGGCGCGGGGCGGGCGGAGATGGCGGACGTGGCGGGAGTGGAGTCCACACCATGTTCGGCACGCGGTTCGGGTCGAAAATATTCCGGTCCGTTATGAATTTGGGATAATCCGCCGGCGCAAGGGTGTTGGTAGTCTGTGCCGCTGCCAAAAAATTTTGCAACGCCAGCAGCGCCACCAAAACGATTTTATGAGATTGGTTCAGTTTCATCATTTTTTCAGTGTGGTCAGCGCCAGCCCGCTGAGTTGCAGGCCGAGGTTGAGGGTCTGGCCGCCGTTGTCTTTCGTGCTGAACTCAATCGAGTCCAGCTTCAGCGCCGTCGGTCCTTTTTCGATGTCATAGACAAAACGGCTCAAAGTCTTGAGATCGCCGGAAGCCTCCACGCGGCAATTGAGAGTCATGTAATTCGTTGAGTCATTTTTCCACTCCGGCGTGATGCCCGTGACTGTCGCGCCGCTGTCCAGCGACCAGTTGTCAAACGACGTGAACATCTGCTGCTCCGCCAGTGACGTGTTGGACGACAGAGTGTTCGTGCTCATTTGTTCCCACTGCCCGCGGATGGCAGGTTCGCGCGCGAGCAGGAATTTTCCCTCCTTCACATCTTTGCGAAGTTCCTTGATGGTGTCCGACCGCGACTTCCACAATTTTCCCATCGGCTCAAATACCAGCAGGTCGCCCACATAAAGCGCGACGACCACGATGGTGAGGATGAGCAAAAATTTCTGGCGTTCTTCTACTTTCATAGCTGGCCTCCGTTTTTGAAATGGAAATCAAAGGTGAACTGCATCGTTGGCGCCTTGCCGCGGATCGGCCCCAATGTGACTTTTGTCACGCCGTCCTCCGCGCGCAACTGGTTCAAGGTCTTCAGCAGCGCCGCCTGCGACTGCGTCGTGCCGGTGCAGGTCACCACGTTGCCGTCGTGTATCTCAATCGTCTTGGCCGTGACCGTGCCGGTTTCGGGAAACGCCAGCGTAAGCTGCCGCATGACGCTCAAGCCCGTGAACGAATCATCAAACCATGGTTTGAACTGCTGGATGTTTTGGTTCAAGCCCTGGAGATCCTTGACCTTCGAGGACATATTCTTCCATTGCGAACGCAATATTATCAGTTCAATCTCCTGAACCATGAACAGGCCGCCGACAATCACCAGCACCCCGGCGGCAATCGCGCCAACGGTCTTCAATTTTCCGGAGGAATACTTCGTGGCGAACTGTTGCAACAGCGTCGGCTTCGGAAGCAAGAATTCAAACGGCGTCGCCTGATCCGTCAAACGCCGCGCCGCCAGGCTGAACGCCGCCGAAACCGATGCCTGCAGCGGAAGCTGCATTCCGAATTCACCCGGCGCATAACCCGAAACCACTTCGACGCGCAAACCCATCGGCCCAAAGCGCAATTCCATTTCGTCAGCGAGCGGCTGCGACAGGTCGCGCGGGCCGAAAATTCGGATGCGCTTCACCGTCGCGCGCAGTTCGGCGGGCAGTTGTCCCAGCGTGACGCGCGCCTCGCGCGCGACGAGTCCGGCGTGCAGCGAGCGCCTCGCGCCTTCGATTTCAATCGCGCCTTCGAGCGCACGCAGGGCGGCGATGCCGCCGCCGGTCGTGATTTGCAAACCGACGTGGCTTTCGCCGACCGCGAGCGCCAGCACGCCGTCGGAATTTTCAACGCCCGGCGACTGCAACGCGGGAAGCCCCAGCGTGAGACCGGCGGACTTCAATTTAGCCGCGACCAGAACCTCTTCCAGCGTCGCGAGCTGGCTGTTGGGAATCCCCACGAACGTCACGAATTGTTTTCCGCCGGTCAGGGAACAGCGCGAATCCGCCGTCCGCAATGTCGCCACGTCGGTGGAAAAACATTTTTCCGCCTCGATTTGCAGCAGGCTCTCGGCGTCCGCCTCCGACAGGTGCGGCAGCTCTGTCTGCCCCGTCAGCACCCATCTTAACGGCACGCCCACGACGCAATTGCGTTCGCGCACGCCGGCGGCGTCGAGATGGTTGCGGATTTCGCGCGCCACGAGTTCCGGCGCAGCGGTCAGCGGGTCGAGCGTGAGCGTGGCGGAAAATGACTGATGCAATTGCAGCGAGCCGTTTGTGCGCCGCAGCACCACGCCTTCGAGGCGGCTGCCGTCCAGCGTGAGACCGAGCAGGCTTGTCAGGCGTTTGCGCTTCTTAAAATTGATTTTCAATATGTTGCTCATGGCGTGTTGTTGGCGACAAGGGTTTCGCGGGCCTTTTCTCCGAGCGCCCAGCCCAGCCGGCTCAAATCCTGACGGTAGATGATTTTGGGCGTTCCGTCGCTGATGTCGAAGATAAATTTCACGCGCCGGTAGCCGCGCCCGAGCGGGCCGACCGCCGCGATGTCCGCCGTGAATTGAAAACTGCGTGTCGTGATCCAGTCGTGGTTGGCGAGATCAGTCATGATGCTGGAATAATTCTGGCCCAGCGCCGGGGAAATCCACGCGATCGAGGTCAATGCGCTGGGATTTTGCTGTCGGTAAGCCACGGCAGCTTGTGCAGCAGCCGTCGCGGTGTCTTGATCAATGTTTGTCGTGCCCATGAACAATGACGTCAGCACGGCCACGCCCGCCGTGTTGATGTTGACCCGCCCGTAAGTGTAGGCATTCGTGCTCGTGGTGAAGTTGCCGTAAATCTTGGCGAAATCATTCGCGTTCATGCCCGCGTTCAGGCAGCGATCAAGAAAATCCAGGTCGCCCTTGCACGGATCCGCAGGTCCGTTCGGCGGCTTGATAGTGCGATAGACGGCCGTCGCCACGCTTTCGTCGCTGCTGACTCCGTAGGTTTGAAAAAATGAATTCATGTCCTCCGCCGACGTAAAGTTGTTCACATTCGTCAGCGAGGTGCCGTCCGAATGGAAATTCGGCTCGCGGCTATAGATGGTCGTGTATTCCATCAGCCCGAAATTCGGCGTCATGCCGCCGGCGGAATTTGTCTCGTTCGCGTCAAGGACTCCGTTGCGGTTCACGTCGTCGCCGACCAGCAGATCAATGGTCATGCCATAGATGAGCCGCAGTTCGTCCACCGATTCAAACGGCGAGTTCTTGTCGTCGTAACCGAGCGTCGCATAATTCAACGCGTAGGTGCTGCTGCCGTTGGTGCCACGCCAGTCAATGATCGCGCCGGTAATATCTGAAACTGAAGCCATGTTCGGCAGATTGGAAAGCATGTTCGAGTTGGCCGTGTTCAAATTCAATTTCGAGGCTTCGTCAATCAGGCCGAAAGCCGGGTCGGTGCCCGGCGCCGTTTGCGAATTGTCGCGCCCGATGATCCAATAATGCGAATCGCCCACCGGCACGTCCGCGCAGGTGAATTGCGAGTTGGTCGGCATCGTGCCGTTGGTGGAGTAATTTGCGAGCATATAGCTGACGTATCGCGCCGCGCCCTCAATGGCCTGGTCCGCCGCCATGCCGTTCACGCGGTTGTCCGCCGCCCGGAGTTCCAGCGTCATCGAGTTCGCAAAATACAGCGTGATGGCGACCAGCCCGATGCAAACCCAAAGCACGATGATGAGAACCGACCCGCCTTCGCCGGACTTCGTCGCGGCAGGCGCGCGTTCGGCGCGGCGGGCTTCATCTGGCAGGTTGGTATTTGTCAATTTCATTTCAACTTCCCACGGTGCCTGTGGAGTTCGTCCGGGACTGCGAATCAATCGGCACCACAATTTCAATGGGTGACGAGTCTTTGACGCTGCCGGCAAGCTGGATGTCCACGCGCACGGCGACCGGCAGGTTGGTGTTTGCCGAGGTCGTGTCGGTCGTATCCCATGAGTTATCCCACTGCGAGCCGTCGTAGGCGGAAAACTGCACGCTGTCCACGCCGCGGATCATCAACTGGTCCTTCACGTCCGGCGTGGTCTCCGTCAAAAGGTTCCGCGTGACGCTGCGATACAAATCCTTGCCCGTCGCGGTCGTGGAATCCTTTAATTCGTAAGTCACGCGCTGGATGTCGCCCCAGGGCGCGTTTGCGCTCAACGCGCCGTCGGCGGTGTAAATCTCGGCGGAGACCGGGTCGCTGATGCCGGTGCTGGTCACGTTGCCGATCTTGAAACCGCCGGACAAAACGCCGCTGGCCTGGGGCGGCACCGCACACTGCAAATCGCGGCGCATGATTGTGAGCGCCTGGTCAACCGGCTCCGCCGCGTCCACGGCGTCCGCCGTCGCAGTGCGCAAATGCAGCGCCGTGAAAAAAACGGCATTGATCGCGATCAGGACAATCGAGGCGACGCCAATCGCCAGGATCACTTCGATCAGCGTGAACGCACCGTTGTTGTTCATTTGTATTTTCACCGCTATTTCATCGTCCCGTTGGGCGTCTGCGAACTGGCCAGCGTGTTCAACGTCACCGAATATTTTTTGCCCTGCGCGGAATACGTCACTTCCGCCGCCACCAACTGCATCGCATCCTGCGGCCATTTCTGGCTCGTCAGCGTCCAGTTGAATTCCGTCACGCCTTCCGTCACCGTGCCGCTCTGCGTGCCGCTGTTCCAGTTCGTCGTCACCATGCTGTTGTTCAAAATCCGGTCCGCCACCCGCGCCGCCTCGTTTTTGCGGACGGCGACTTCGCCCGCCTTTGTCGCCATGTGCAGCGCCTCGACCACCGTCGGAACCGCAATCGCCATGAACAGCAGCGCGGCCAGCACTTCCACTAGCGTGAATCCCGCCGCGCGGTTACAATTTGTCGCTGTCGCTAATTTCATAGCCTCTGCGATCCGCCGATTCGAGCAGCCAAAGCACGCTGCCATCGGTGCCCGACAGCTTGATCGTCTGCGGACTGTTTTCATCCACCGAGCCGCCCGCCAGAAACCGGATCGCCGGCAGGTTGTGGAACGTCGTTGCGCCGTTGCCCAGGTTCATCACCGCGATCTGCACATTTCCGTCTGCCGGGAAATTTTCGGCGTCCGGATCGGACTTTTGCGCGGGCGATTCTTCTTCCAGCCCGTAGTCGTTGTTTTTTTCGTCAATCCAAAGAATCATCGGCATCCCTTCCGAAACCGCCCGGTTTTGTCCCGCGTGCGTGAGCGCGAAAAACCGCCGCGCTTCAGAATCCAGCGCGCGTCCGCGCATAAAGCTCGCCATCCTCGGCGCCACGAGCGAGATGGCGACCACCAGCAGCACCATCACGAGGACCAATTCGACCAGTGTGAAAGCGCATCGGTTTTGTCGTTTAATTGGATTACCAGTTGCCAATGTCATCGTCCGTTCCTTCCTTAGCGTCGAGACCCATTGATAGCAGGTCATAGCTAGTCTGGTTGTGTTTGCCGGGGAAGTAATAAATGTAAGCATTGAGCCAGGGATCAATCGGCAGTTGTGGCGAATCCAAATATGGTCCGTGCCAGTTCTTGGCGTCGGCGGGCTGCACAAGCAGATCGTTGAGACTTCTTGGATAAGAACCGTTGTCTATCTCATAATGGTCGAGTGCGGTTTTGATTCCCCCGTGAATGTCCGCTGCTGCTGCAACTTCCTTTGCATGTTCGCTGGTGCCCGCAATTCTCGGAATGACCAGTGCCGCGAGAGTGCCGATAATGGCGACCACCAGCAGTATTTCAACCAATGTGAAGCCGTGGAGCCGTTTTGTTTGATTTCGTTTTGCATTATTGAGTTTCATAATTTTTTAATGTGTTGTTTTTTAATGAATATTTGCGCCCATTGTCAAAACCGGCAGCAGCATGCCGATGAAAATAACGCCGACGAGGCCGGCAATCACAAAAAGCATCGCCGGTTCGGCAAAGGCCACCGCTGTTTTCATATTCCTGTCCAAGTCCACCTCGGTCACGGCGGCAATGCGGACAAGTTCGGCGTCGAGCTTCCCGCTTTCCTCGGCCACGGCAACCATTTCCAAAACGGAGCCGGAAAAAAGATTTTTACATTCCGCCAGGCTCTCGCCAAGCCGTCCGCCCTGTTGCACGCGCTCGATGGATTTCGCGACCGCATCCACAAGAATCTGGTTGCCGATGGAACGCCGCGCGACGTTCAGGCTTTGCACGAGCGGCACGCCTGCGCCGAGCATCGTGCCCAGCATCCGGCAAAATCGCGCCATCGCAAACTGGGCGGACAGCGGGCCGATAATCGGCGCGCGCAAAACCAATGACTCCCAGACGCGCTTGCCTTTTTCCGAGGCGAACCAGGCGCGGACTAAAAATACAACCGCCACCAGTCCCGCCGCAACGAAAAGCCCGTAATGGATGGCTGCGTGACTTGCACCGATGATGATCTGCGTGATCAACGGCAGGTGTCCGTGGAAGCTGACGAAGATGGTCTGGAATTTTGGGATGAAAAATACGAGCATCACCGTCAGCACGATCATCGCCAGCACAAACAAAATTGCCGGATACAACATCGCCGTCATGACTTTCGACTTCAGTTCCTTGTCACGCGACTGGAACTCGGCGATCTGCGCTAGCACCACGTCCAGAAAACCGCCGGCCTCGCCCGCCTCCACCATCGCGACATACACTCGCGGAAAAGTTTCCGGCGATTGAGACATCGCGGTGGCCAGCGACATGCCGTCCACGACGAGGTCGTGGACTTTTTTCCACTGCGCACGCGCGGCGGGCGCGGCTGTTTCCCTGGAAAGGATCACCAGCGCCCGGCTCAACGGCACGCCGGCGGCGAGCAGGCTTGAAAGCAGCCGCGTAAAATTCTCAAGCTCCCTTGCGGAAACATTTTTCGACTCGAACTTGAAAGAAAGATTGCCGGGCGAATTCTTGTCCGCCGCACCGTTTTTTGCCGCCGCCGATTTGGATTTGGATTTTGCCGCCGCCGCCTCCGCCAGGTTGATCGGACGCAGGCCGAGCGTTTCCATCTGGCGCAACGCATCGGGCCGTCCCGGCGCGTCCAACCGGCCTTCGGTCATCGTGCCGTTTGCTGACAATGCTTTGTATTGAAACGTGGGCATTTGAAATCAGTGTTTTATTTCACCTTGCCACCGCGAGCGCCGCCGGCGTTTGCGTTTCCACAGCGGAGCCGGCCTTGATGGTCTGCGCCACTTCCTTTGCAGTGGTCACGCTCAAAACCTCCTCGACCGTTGTGATGCCCATGCGGACGAGCCGCCAGCCGTCCTCGGCAAGCGTTCTCATTCCACCGCGCCGCGCGGAGTCGCGCAACTGGTCGCCCGAGGCGTTCTTCAAAATCAACTGGCGGATTTCCGCGTCCGTGTCCATCCACTCGAAAATGGCGTGCCGGCCAAAAAACCCGGTGTTGCGGCACTCGCGGCAGCCGACCGACTTGTAAAGCATGACATCGGCAGGGATGCCGAGCTTTGCCTTGAACGCATGAGCGGTCGGCGAATCGTCCGGCTGTTTGCAATGGACGCACAACACGCGGACGAGGCGTTGCGCCAGCACGGCTTCGAGCGATGACGCGACGAGATACGGCTCGACGCCCATGTCCACGAGCCGCGTGAGCGCGCCGGGCGCGTCATTCGTGTGGAGCGTGGAGAAAACCAAGTGACCGGTCAACGACGCCTGCACCGCGATCTGCGCGGTCTCGGCATCGCGAATTTCGCCGATGAGCACCACGTCCGGGTCGTGGCGCAAAATGGAGCGCAAACCGCGCGCAAACGTCAGGCCGGATTTTTCGTTGACCTGAATCTGATTGACGCCCTTGAGCTGGTATTCAACCGGGTCTTCAATCGTGATGATCTTGCGGACGGAATCGTTGATTTCGTTCAGCGCGGTGTAAAGCGTTGACGTTTTGCCTGAACCCGTCGGGCCGGTGACGAGAATGATTCCGTGCGGCAGTTCGAGCACGCGCTCGAAACATTCTTTTTCACGATCATTCATGCCCAGGTCGGACAGGCCGCGCAATTTGGAATTTTGCCGGAGCAGACGCATGACGACCGCTTCGCCGTGGAGCATCGGAATCACGGAAACGCGGATGTCCACGTCCGCATCTTCGAGGCGGATTTTGATGCGACCGTCCTGCGGCAACCTTTTTTCCGCGATGTTGAGATGGCTTAAAATTTTGACGCGCGAAACGATGGCCGGCTGGAAGCGCTTGAGCTGCGCCGGAACGGGAACGTCCTGCAACACGCCGTCAATGCGATAGCGGATGCGAAATTCGTCCTCGAACGGTTCGAGGTGAATGTCCGACGCGCGCAGTTCGATGGCATCCTTCAAAACCTGGTTGACGAAATGGATGATCGAAGCTTCGTCCTCGGCGGCTTCGTCGAGATTTGTGTTCTCGGCATTTTCGTCAACGACCTGAAAACTTTTTTCCTCGTCGAGCGTGCCGATGGTGTCCGCGCCGACGCCAAGGCGTTTTTTGATTTCGCGCTGGATGGCTTCTGTCGAGGCGAGAACCGGTTTGAGGTTCAAGCCGGTCATCGTTTTCAGCGCGTCGAGGCCTTGCGTGGCGAAGAGCCGGCTGGTGGCGACTTCCACCGTGCCGTTGGTGCGCGTGAGCGGAAGCAGTTCTTCCTTCAGCAAAATGCGCGCAGGAAAAAGGGACAGAAGCTGACGATCCGGATCAACGTCGTCCAAGGTCGTGAACGTGAGGCCGTATTCCTGCGCCAGCCAGCGCAAAATATCTTCCTCGGTCGCGACCTTGGTTTTGGAATGAACCAACAAGTCCGCATCAATTGAAGACAGTTGCCGGGACGCAACCATGCGTTCCAGCAACTGCTTCAAGGATGTCTCCGGTGTGACTGTTTCGCTCATAAAAACGGAAAGCGTCAGCTTCTGTTGTATTTACAATCGAGTCAAGGCACCAAACCCAGCAATGTCGCCGCCGCTTCCTGCTTGCCTTTTTGTAGAACCGCGCGCAGGGCTTCCTGGTCTTTTGCCAGCGTGGCGAGTTTCTCTTTTTGTGACTTTTCGTATGTATCCAGCGCGTTCTGGATTTGCGCCATCGGTGCGTTGTTGTCAACAGCCGCTTGGAGAGCCTGCTGTTCCGGACTGGGTTCCCCGAAGAGGCCGGCCATCCGGTTGCCACCACGTCCGCCTGGGCCGCCACGTCCGCCGCGCCCGCCGCCGAACATACCGGCCATACCGTTGCCGACGTTGCCAACCGCACGTTTGTCATCCAACACTTTTTGAACCAGTGGCTGGATCGCGCTCCAATCAGTGTCGTTGGTCAAATCAAGCTGGGTGCGGATATTTTCAATCTGGCGTTCCTGCATCTGTTGCTGCATTTGAGCAGGGTCAAAATTTCCGCCGCCAAATCCGCCACCGCCGGGACCACCGCCGAATCCTCCACCACCGGGACCACCGCCATTGTCGTTTTGCGCCATCAGCGTGACCGCGCTCAAACCAAGCGAGGCTGCCACCGCGCACAGTGTTAATATTTTATTCAGTTTCATTTTGCTTGTCCTTTCACAGTTTAGGTTGAAGGTTTTTGTTATTTTTTTGTCATGCCAGACAACACCAAATACTGCGGGCGCTGTCTGACGGTTCAGGCTTTGATACGCAATAAATATGCCAACGCGAAAAACATCATTTATCTGGCAATTGAATAAATGAGTTGTGCAATTGTTACCCTGCGGCCTCGGACATCGCGCAGTTTTTGCGCGCCAAAATAAATAACTTGAAAATCATTCCGGCTGGGTGCAGTGTTGCGACGAAAGGAAAATCCATGAATAAAAAATTACTGACCATTTTGTGCGTGTGCTTGATAAGCTTGGGCAGCTTCAACACCAGTCGCGCTTCAGACGATAAAGCAGTTGCGGCGATAGCCGACGTGACCGTTGTGCGGCCCGGCTGTTTTCTCGCCACCGTGATCGGTTCGGTGTTCTTCGTCGTCGCACTGCCATTTGCGGCGGCGTCAGGAAGCGTCAAGGCTACCGCGAACACGCTGGTCGTGCAGCCCGCGCAGGCGACGTTCACCCGACCCGTCGGCGACTTCACGACGTTGCAATAGTGAAATGATTTTGCCGCGGCGCGGTTCACTTGATTCGCGTTTCAAGAACGCTTCGCGTTGACATCTTCCCCGCGCTGCGACAACTTGCGCGCATGGCAAAACCTGCTTTGGGCCGCGGTCTTGGAGCGTTGATGGGCGGAAATCCGCTCGTCCAGCCCGCGCCCGCGCCTTCGATTCAACCACCTGCAATTCCGATTTCCGCGCAGGACAATCGCGAGCGCGTGCTGCGCGTGCCGCTGGACAAAATCCGTCCGTCTGCGCTGCAACCGCGCAAACAATTTTCCGGGGAATCACTGCGCGAACTGGCGGATTCAATCCGTGAACAGGGAATCGTCCAGCCGCTCATCGTCCGTGCGCGCGGGGATTTTTTTGAACTCATCGCAGGCGAACGCCGCTGGCGCGCGGCGCAGCTTTTGAACCTCCCGGAAGTTCCGGTCATCACTCGCGAGGCGGACGACCGCGCCGTTCTTGAACTTGCGCTCATCGAAAATCTTCAGCGCGAAAATCTGAATGCGATTGAAGAGGCGCACGGTTACGCGCAACTCGCGGAACAATTTCAACTCACGCAGGAAGAAATCGCGTTGAAAGTCGGCAAGAGCCGCGCTGCCGTGGCGAATTCGTTGAGATTGATAAAATTGCCAGACGTAATTCAAAAATACGTTCGCGAAGAACGGATTTCAGTTGGCCACGCGAAAGTGATTCTTGGATTGGCCGACGAAAAAAATCAGAAGCTCGCCGCCGAACGTGTGATCAAAGAAGGCTTGAACGTCCGCCAGACGGAAGGCTTGATTGCCAAGTTGCAAAAGCGCGTTGGCAAATCCACGCCGCAGCCGGAAACTGTTGCCGCGCCGGTTGGCGATCCGCACGT
Organism: Verrucomicrobiia bacterium; assembly: GCA_036510395.1. GTDB lineage: Bacteria > Verrucomicrobiota > Verrucomicrobiia > Limisphaerales > UBA11358 > UBA11358. Next base: position 1,136 of record DATCDZ010000100.1, on the reverse strand, counting down.
TGCGGATTTGGAGGCGAAGTTGCGCGAAGTTTTTGCGACAAAAGTGAAGTTGAATTACGCGCAGGGCAAAGGCTCGCTGGAGATTTCATTTTTCAGCGACGCGGAACTGGAGCGCATTTTGCAAATCCTAGGGGTGACAAGTGGCGGGTGACGGGTGACATGAAAACAAACGAACTTGCGAATCCGTCAGACCGGTTGGAATCTTTTGGTATTTACCAAATCGCCCGCCAATTGTTCCATGATTTTTGGGCGGATTCTGAAATTTTGATGAAAGATTATCGCGGTCGCGAATTGATGAAGCAGCAAGTCCGCAGCCTGGGTTCCATTTGCGCAAACGTCGAGGAAGGTTTCGGGCGCGGCTTCGGAAAAGAATTGCCGCAGCATTTGAAAATTGCGCGTGGCGACGCGCGGGAAAGCCGCGGTCGTTACGAGCGTTGCAATCACCTTCTTCCGCCTGAAACCATTTCACAACGCGCTGCTGTTTTGAGCCGGATAATCGGCGGCTTGACCAAGACCATCCAAACAATCGAAAGCCGCCCGCAACGAAATCTTAATCCCGTCACCCGTCACCCGCCACTTGTCACCTCAAAATGATTTTGGAAATTGTAAAATACGGCCATCCCGTTCTCCGGCAAAAAGGCGCGGCGATTGAACGCGTCACGCCGGAAATCAAGAAGCTCATCGCCGACATGTTCGAGACGATGCGCGAACGGCACGGCGTCGGGCTGGCCGCGCAACAAATCGGCCGCGCGCTGCAACTCACGGTGATTGACGTGCGCGAAGTCGGCGCGGAACGTCCTTCCACGCTCGAAATCAAGGGCAAGCCCGCCGACGTGGACGACATCATGCCGCTCGTCCTCATCAATCCAGAAATCAAACCGGCGGGCGAACCGGCGGCGGGCGGCGAAGGCTGCTTGAGCTTCCCGGAAATCTTCGCGGAGATTTCGCGGCCCGGATTTGTGGACGTGAAGGCGTTGAACGAAAAATTCAAGCCAGTGGAATTTCGCGCGGGCGGCCTGCTGGCGCGCGCCATCCAGCATGAGACGGATCATTTGAACGGCATCCTGTTCATTGACCGGATGAGCAAAAAGACGAAGGAAGAAATCCGCGAGGAACTCGACGCGCTGCAAAAGGCG
>DATCDZ010000099.1:0-8869 GCA_036510395.1 Verrucomicrobiia bacterium | reverse complement strand
TGTCGAGGCGGAAAAAATGCGCGTGGCGCGTTCGGAACCGCTCGAAATTTAAGTTGGAATCCAGGCATGAGCGCTACAAAAAAAATCGTTTTAGGCGTGACCGGCTCCATCGCCGCGCACAGGGCGGCGGATCTGGCGTCGCTGCTCACGAAGGCGATGTGCGACGTGCATGTGGTGATGACCGCCGGCGCGCAGCATTTCATCACGCCGCTGCCGTTCAAGACGCTCGCGCGCAATCCGGTCGTCACAGATCTTTATGACGAGGAGGAAGGCTGGCAGCCGGCGCATGTTCGCCTTGCGGACGAAGCGGATTTGCTTTTGATCGCGCCTGCGACGGCGAATGTGATTGCGAAGATGGCGAATGGAATTGCCGATGATGCCTTGAGTTGCATCGCACTCGCATTGAATCCCAAGGCGAAAATTTTGATCGCGCCCGCGATGAATGGAAAAATGTGGCTGCACCCGGCGACGCAGGCGAACGTGGCGACGTTGAAAAAGCGCGGCGCGGAATTCATCGGGCCGGACGAGGGAATGCTATCCTGCGGCTACGAGGGCATCGGCCGTTTGTGGCCGGTGGAAAAGATTGCCCAAGTGGCGTTGGAAGGTTAATCGTGAATCGTTGAACGAACATGAATCTTCCGATTCAACGATTTAGTCTTTCAACGAATTGACGAATTATGAAACCAAGCCATGCCGAGTGGCTGAAGCGGCTGCCCGCGCTGTTCGAGATTCCGGCACCCGACCCGGCTCGTCTGTTGCGCCGCATTGTAATGATGGAGCGCAACATCATGCTGCCGGTCAAGGCGGTGTTCATCGGGATGATTCTGTATTCCTTCCAATCCACCCGCTGGTTCGGTTTGCCTTTGAGCATGCAGGACGTGGCGACGGAAACGGTGCAGTTCATTTTCTGGTTTTACATTCTGGCCAATGTCATTTTTGCCGTGGTGCTCTTTCGAGCGGAAACACTGCCGCTGGCGGTGGTGCAATGGACGGTGGTCACGAGCAGTCTGGTGGATGGATTGTTTATCGCGGCGCTGGCGTCGTTGTCGGGCGGGCTGGACAGCATCTTGTTCTGGCTGTTCGTGGCATTGATCGTCCGCAATGCGGTAAGCGTGCCGCCGGGCTTTTCCCAAATGTTTCTGAACGTCGCCATCAGCATCTGCTATATGATGGTCGGCGCGCTGGACATTTTTGTGATGAGCAATGAAACGACAATGAACGAGTTCGACGTGACGCCCGATGACTGGGGCCAGCCGTTCGTGCTGCGGCTGATGGTCTTGCTGCTGATGGCGGGCGGCTGTTACGGCACGCAACTGCTGCTGGAACGCCAGCAGATCGCCGCCGAGGAGGCCGGCGAATTCGCCGCGCGCGAAAGCCAGTTGCGTTCAGCCGGGCGGCTGGCTGCCGAGATCGCGCACCAGATTAAAAATCCGCTCGCCGTCATCAACAACGCCGCGTTCTCGTTGCAACGCGCCCTGCGCGATAACAAGCCCGTCGCCCCCGCACAAATCGAGATCATTCAGGAGGAAGTGGCGCGTGCCGACAAAGTCATCACGCAAATCATGGGCTACGCGCAATTGAGCGAAGGCCGCGTCGAAAGATTGAACGTCATCGAGGAACTTGAACGCGCCATCGCGCAGGTTTTTCCGGTGGCCGTGTCGGACAAAATAAAAATTCACCGCGACTTTGGCGGCGATTTTCCGCCGCTGCTCATGCAACGCGGCCATCTGTCGGAAATTTTCGTGAATCTGCTGCAAAACGCGCGCGAGGCGTTCGGCAAAAAGGGAAACGTTTTGATCACCGTCAAATCAGACCGCGATCAATCAGTGGAAATTTCTATCTGCGACGACGGGCCGGGCATTTCATCAGACAAACATGGGCGCATTTTCGAAGCTTACTACACCACCAAGGAAAAAGGGACGGGACTGGGCCTCGCGATTGTGAAGCATAATGTCGAACTTTACGGCGGCAAAGTATGCGTCGAATCCAAGCTTGGACAAGGCGCGGAATTCATTCTAACTTTCCCGGCGAAAACAATATTACAATCGCCGCAAACATGAGTGCGCCGCTGCCACCCGTCCTCGTCGTGGACGATGAGAAAAATATGCGCCTGTCGCTCCAGACCGTGCTCAAGGACGAAGGCTACGCCGCGCGCGCCGTCGAATCCGCCGAGGAGGCGATGGAACTTCTGGCGCAGGACGAATTTTTCATGGTCATCACCGATGCGCGGCTCGGCGGCATGAGCGGCTATGAATTTCTCGGCAAAATCCACAGCCGCTGGCCCGACCTGCCCGCCATCATGCTCACGGCCTACGCCACACCCAAGCTCGCGGTGGAAGCCATCAAGTCCGGCGCGATTGACTATCTGGCCAAGCCGTTTGCGCCCGAGGAACTGCTTCACGCCGTTGCGCGCTGCGCCGAGCGCCACCGGCTTCTCCGCGAAAACGCCGAATTGCGTTCGCGCGCGGAACATGTTTTCAGCCTGGATGAAATCGTCGGCGAATCGGAAAAAATCCGCGAAGTCCGAAAATTGATCCAGACCGTCGCGCCGACAGACGCGCGCGTTTTGATCCTTGGCGAAAGCGGCACGGGCAAGGAACTTGTTGCGGGCGCGATCCACAGTTTGAGCAAAAGACGCGACGCGCATTACGTCCGCATCAATTGCGCCGCCATTCCCGAACAACTCCTGGAAAGTGAATTGTTCGGCCACGAAAAAGGCTCGTTCACCGGCGCGGTGAAGCAAAAATCCGGGCGAGTTGAGGAGGCCGACGACGGCACGATCTTTCTGGATGAAATCGCCGACATGAGCAGGCCGCTCCAGGCCAAGCTGCTGCGGTTTCTGGAGGACGGCTCTTTCACGCGCGTCGGCGGCACGCAGGAATTGCGCGTCAACGTGCGCCTCGTCGCCGCGACCAACCGCGACATCACCCAGGCCATCGCCGCCGGCCAGTTCCGCGAGGATTTGTTCCACCGCCTCAATGTCGTGCAGTTCAACCTCCCGCCGCTGCGCGAACGCGACGATGACATTGTGCTGCTGGCCGGGCATTTTTTGAAACTATTCCGGGCCGCGATGAACAAAAGCGTGGACGGCCTTGCGCCAGCCTCGCGCCAGAAACTGCTCGCGCACCGCTGGCCGGGAAATGTGCGCGAACTGCGCAACGTCATCGAGCGCGCCTTGATCCTGGAAACCGCGTGCGAAATCCAGCCGGCAAACCTGCCGGATTTTCAAGTCGCATCGCGCCTCCAAAAGGATGCGCCGGGCCGGCCCGCCTCCGGCGAATCGCTCGACGACGCCCTTGCCCGGATAGAGCGCGAACTGATTTCCGGTGCGATGGAGCAGAACAATTTCAACCTGACACGCGCCGCCGAACAGCTTAAACTCACACGCCATTCGCTCCGCTACCGGATGCAGCGGCTGCAAATGAACCTTGGCGACGGCGCGGCCGGCGAAACATCCGTTGACACGACAGCGACATTTTTGAAAGCTGATTGAATATATGGATGATCTACCACCAGTAGGAACATTTTCACCGGCATGGGTGGACTTTTTTATCGTATTAGGCGTCATCGCGCTGGTTACCATCGGCGCATTCATGTGGGCGGTAGTATTTCACAATAATGGAAGACCACGGCGCAAACGTCGCCGCCGCCATCGCCGCCAGATCAATCCCACACTCGCCCAAACCGGAGGACTGCCGCCGATCCGCGAAGAGGAAAAATCATCAGGGCAGACGCCGCCCACAACCCAGCTCTGATGCAGCACAGCCGCGCCATCACCCGCAAAAGCGCGTCCAACCTCGCGCTCGCATTCATTTTGCTCCCGCGTGAAAAGCGGGACGCCATGTCCGCGCTCTACGCCTTCTGCCGCGAAGTGGACGACGTGGCCGACGATGAAAATGCTCCAGTTGAAAAGCGCCGGGCGCAACTTGCGGAATGGCGCGGTGACGTAAAGCGCGCCTGTGAAAACCAATCGCCCCAATTTCCGGCCAACTGCGAATTGCAGCCCGTCATCCAGAGATTTTCGCTGCGCTTTGAATTGTTCGACGAAATTATTCGCGGCTGCGAAATGGATTTGACGCGAAATCGCTACGAAGATTTTGACGAACTGGAATTATATTGTCATCGCGTCGCGTCCGTCGTCGGACTTTTGAGCATCGAGATTTTCGGCTACAAAAATCCGGCCACGCGCGATTACGCAATTTATCTGGGCAAGGCGCTTCAACTCACAAACATTTTGCGCGACGTGAAAACCGACGCCGGACGCGGGCGGATTTATCTGCCGCTCGACGCGCTGAAACAATTTAACGTCAGCGAAGGCGAGATTTTGAACTCAAAATACTCCGTTCGCTATCTCGCTCTGGCCGCAAACGTCGCTGACCGCGCAAATAGTTTTTATCGGACGGCGCAAAAAACCCTGCCGCTGGAAGACCGCAAGGCGATGGTCGCCGCCGAACTGATGGGTTCGGTTTACTGGCGGCTTCTGCGAAAACTTGAACGCGGAAAATTCAACGTCTTCGGTGCGAAGCCCGTAAAATTAAGCCGGACGCGCAAGCTCGCGCTGATTCTCGGCGCGTGGCTGCGTTTCGTGGCCGGATCAACCGCATCCGGCTATGGCCAGTTCTGAAAAACGCCGTCTGATCGTCAACGCCGACGACTTCGGCCTTTCCGCCTCCGTCAACACCGCCGTCATCCGTGCGCATCGCGAGGGCATTTTGACCACGGCCAGCTTGATGGTGAACGAAGCCGGTTTTGGTGAAGCAGTGAATCTGGCAAAGGAAAATCCGAAACTCGGCGTCGGACTGCATTTGACTTTGTTGCAAGGCCATTCCGCGCTGCCGCCGGAAAAAATTTCCGGCCTCGTCAATTCTCGCGGCGAATTTTCCGGCAATTCCGTCGGCGTCGGACTGGGTTATTTTTTCAAGCGCAATCTGCACGAACAGCTCCGCACCGAAATCCACGCGCAGTTTGAAAAGTTTCAATCAACCGGCCTGCCGCTTGACCATGTCAACGGCCATCTGCATTTGCATCTGCATCCGATGATTTTCAAAATCCTGATGGAGGACGCGGAGAAACTCGGCATCCGTCAAATGCGTCTGACGCGCGATTGTTTTTCCCGCAGCCGCAAAATTTCCAGCGGCCATTTGTTCTATAAAATTTCGCACGCGACGATTTTTGAATTCTTATCCAGCCGCGCCCGAAAACCTTTGCGACAACAGGGCATCAAACACGCGCAGATCACCTTCGGCCTGCTGCAAGATTCCCGTGTGGATGAAGATTACATTTTGAAACTGCTCCCCGAACTGCCGCCGGGTGATTCCGAGCTTTACTCGCATCCGTCGCTCGGTGAATTTAGGCATGAATTCGACGCCCTCGCCAGCCCGCGCGTGAAGGAACAGATTAAAAAGCTCGGCATCGAACTGATTCGTTATCAGGATTTGTGATATGTTGAAACTGCTTTTGATTTTGATTGTCGGTCTCGTTTTTGAATCCACCGGCGTCATTCTTTTGAAAAAGGGCATGAACGTCATTGGCGAAATGCACGGTTACAACGCCGCCGAGGTTTTTCGCATCGTGAAAGCGGGCGCGACAAACCCGCAAATCCTGCTCGGCGTGTTTTTCGAGGCGCTGTTCTTCATTTGCCTGTTGATTCTGATGAGCAAGAGCGACATCAGTTTTCTCTGGCCGCTCACCGCGTTGAGTTTTGTGTTTGCCACGTTTGCCGCCATGTGGTTCCTCGGCGAAAGCGTTTCCGCCACACGCTGGATCGGCGTGATTTTGATTATGATTGGCGTGGCGTTCATCAGCTACAGCGAACACGCGAAGGAAAAACCCGCGCCGCCGGCCAGTCATTCGCAAAACGACGCAGTGGGAAATCAACTGATTCAGTAGGACAGGCGCGACGCCTGTCCTACGCGATGATTTCAGCCAGCACATCGGCAAGCCGCTCTGCTGCAAATTTGGTTTTCTTCTGCAACTCCATCAACCGTCCGATTTTTCCAGGCGATTTGGCGATGGCCAGAAATAATTTTCCGAAATCCAGATTTTTGTCCGGCTTGGCCAGCGCGTTGAAATCCAGTGGCAAATCCTCGTTGGCCGTGTCGGAAATCACGCGGACGGTGGCACAAGGAATTCCACGCTCGCGGCAGACGGCGTGGATTGCCGCTGATTCCATCTCGACGGCATCTGCGCCGGTTTCGGCGCGCAATTTTTTCTTTTCGGCGATGGTTGTGGCGATGCGGTCGGTGCAGAAGAATTTTGCGGGCTTCGCACCGGAGGCGATCAACTTCTCTTGGAGGGACGAGCTCCGCGAGTCCCCAATCAAATCCGCAATCTCTTTTTCAGTTTGGGACTCGTGGAACTCGTCCCTCCGATTTAAGAGTGCAAAAACGACTTCGCCGAGTTTCAAATCTGGATTCAATCCGCCGGCGAAACCGCAGATCAGCACCAAATTCAGTTCGTAGGAGACGACGTTAGGAGTCTCTAACCTTTCTTTAATTTGAGTCTCGTTACCTCGACTCCTATGGGAATTTAGAAATTCACGCAGGGATTTTTCGGCGTTCTGGCGTCCGATGCCAACGATGAGAATAGAAATGTTAGCTTTGCCCGCCGCGATTTTCCGAAACGGCGCGGCTTCTTCTTTCAGGGCAAAGCAAATGAGCGTGGACATTTTTGGAACGCGGATTGCAGCGCCCAAATTATTTTGCAGGCTTCAAATAGCTGATGCCCGTGATCGTAAGCAAGGGCAAAACATGCGCGAGATCATGCTTGTCAATGACGACAATCCGCGTTTTGCCGAGCGCGATTTTCAAGTGGTCGGCCACTTCGTATTTCTCGCCATCGGCCATTCGGATTAAAAACGGGATGCCTTCCTTCACCGCTGTTTGAATGTCATTGATATTCATGTTTTCAAGTTTAAGCGATGATTGCCTTTAGTCAACCGCCGCCGCGATTTTCCGAAACGGCGCGGCTTCTTCTTTCAGGGCGAAGCAGATGAGCGTGGACATTTTCAGGCCAGCGGGTTTTCAATCATCAAACCAAATTGCCGCGCCGGTTCAAAATGGCGGACGTTGTTGGTTGCCATCACAAAATCATTTGCCAGACAGGTCGCCGCGAGCAATGAATCTTCGCAGGTCATTGTCCGATTGATACTTTTCAACTCGGCAAGTAATTGTTTCCAGCGAACCAGAATTTCCAAATCAAGCGAAATCAAGCTTTCGGCGAATTGGTCTTCAGCGACTTCGATCCGGCGCATCAATTCTTCCTGAAACAATTCCGGCGCAAACCGTAATCCATGTCGCATCTCGGCAATGGTGATGACACTGATAAAACAATCATCTTCATTTTTGGCGAGCCACGACGCCAATTTCAAAGAAACTGTTCTTTTGTGAAAAGCAGAAACAATGTCCGTGTCGAGCAGATAGCTCATTTGAACGGAAGCGCGTGACGTTGAGTGCGCGGAAACGAAACCGTTTGTTTCCGCAAATGCGCGAGCAGGCCTTTTGCGCCGCGCCGTTTTTTTGGACGGGGAATCAGCAGCAAACTTCCCTTGCCGTCATTGAGTTCCCGCGCACCGCACGGGCCGCCGGATTCGAGGCCGAAAGCCTTGCGCCATTTCAACGGCAGCAATGCCTGCCCTTTGCGGCTGACGGTCACGGTGGTCAATTCGCTCATAAAGTAAGGATTCATTACCAAAGCCATTCTGTCAAGAATTTTGGTGGGGCGAGCGTCCTCCCGAGCCGGACTTGGCCAGTCGAAGTGTGTTCGCGGCTCGCGGGGACGCTCGCCCCACCAGCGAGAAATTTGCGCAGGGATTTTTCGGCGTTCTGGCGGCCGATGCCGGTGAGCAAAATTAAAATGCCGGATTTGCCCGCCGCGATTTTCCGAAACGGCGCGGCTTCTTCTTTCAGGGCGAAGCAAATGAGTGTGGACATTTTTAAGAAGCAGGTAACGGTGGCGAATCTACCGCACAAAAATTATGATGAAGATATGCAAAGCAAGAAAATGAATCTGCCGCTCCATTCACGGCAGCTTCAATGTCATCTTTTGTAATTGCATACGTCGCACCCGGAAGTCCGTGTGCAATTCCATTCCGCTTTTGTGATAGTGAATTGTAGGTCGTTAAAACACTTGCAACCGGCAAATCGGCCAAAGCCTCTTTAATTTTTATACCAGTCAATCGTTCAAACAATTTCAAGCGTTCGTGAACTTTTTCATATTTCTCAAGCAAAAGTTCCATGACAGGCCGCTCAATTTTCAAACGAATACATCTGCTTTTCAAAAAATTCAAAAGATGCTGTTCCAGCAAAGCGCAAAAAAGCAAAACACACAATTCGTTAGAATGGTCGCTTTGGTAACATTCAAAAATCATTTCGAGCAAGCGATGTTCGGTTGAAAAAAGAAGCATCCGACGTTCAACCATAATTCCACATTTCTGACACGGATGGTTTGCCTTCGTTTCCATCTTTGAGTCAACATGACCGCACTCTGAACACATTGTGTGTAAAGTGCAGACTGTGACAAGCGAGCGAACAGCATGTTTCTCGTTTTCCCGCGCATCAAGGAATTGAACCGCAGTCATATTCACTTAATCCCCGCCAGCCGTTCCTTCCAGATTTTGTAAAGCTCCACGGTGGCGCGGACGTCGCGCAGGCAGTATTCGGCAATCTCGCGGAACTTTCCCTCGGCCATCATCGTGGTCACATCGTTGCCGGTCACACCCGCGCTCTTGGGTGATTCGATGCCGAAGGCTTTGCAGTAGAAATCGAGATTGAACCGCCGCGCCGCGCCGTCGCGTCCGCTCACGCTGTAAAAAGTGAATTGCTCCGCGAGGTCGCAGTGCGGCTCGACGGCGTAACGGTAGCCCAGCCAG
>DATCDZ010000098.1:0-28410 GCA_036510395.1 Verrucomicrobiia bacterium | reverse complement strand
GCCAAGGACATCGTCCAACTCGGCGCGTTCGGACGCCGCCAGATGCGGAACATCCGCCGCCGCCCCAAGCTGATCGCCGCTTTCTGGAAACAGGCTGGATTGTGGTGAAATACTCACTATATTATGCAGAAGTCAATAATTATTCACTTTACGGCCTACATACATGGTATGTAGTGGCTTACGCCCGTCACGACTGACTTCCACGGCTTAACCGCCGCACCACTGGCTCCCCAACGTGTCGTCGGCTACCGCCCGACAATTCTCTTTCTCCCTGATGGGCTATCCGGCTAAAGGACATCTACCCGCTGTCCTTTAACAGAAAGAGAATTGTCGGGCGGCGTCGGCCTATCGGCCTAGCCTACGACACGTTGGGGGACTGGTGTTAAGAAAAGGTGCTATGCACCGACCACCAGCCCGCTAACGCGACAATTCGCCCGAAGGCGGAGCCACGACGGGTGTTACCTGGAGAAAGAGTTGCCGCAACTGCGGCACTGATACAGCCGCGCCCTATGGCGCGTCCTTTTGTATGCCGGAACCGGCAAGTTTCGGCGTCTAGTTTAATATGCGGGATTCGCATATCCTGTGGATTCGGATTTCAAAACCAGTCGCCATTACCCCGCCGGCCTGTTCCACAACATCCTGCCGGCGTTTAGTCTGATACCACGGGGACTTTGGGGGTGGCGACTGATTTTGAAACCTGACGAACCACACATTGTGATCGGAAACCGCGAAGGCTGGGGACAGCCTCAACCTTTTGGCATATCTGCCAGTGACCAGCGGCAGCATATTTATATCATCGGAAAGACCGGCTCTGGCAAAACCACATTGCTCCGCAATCTGATCTTGCAGCACATCAAGCTTGGACATGGCGTTGGACTGATTGACCCGCACGGCGACTTGGCGGAAGAACTGTTGAACCACATCCCGCCCAAGCGTGCTGACCACTTGGTATATTTCAATCCGGGCGACATTGAGTTCCCCATCGGGCTTAACCTGCTCGCCAATGTCGCGCCGGATGACCGGCATCTGGTGGCATCCGGCATTGTGGGCGCGTTCAAGGGCATCTGGCGGGATTCGTGGGGACCACGGCTCGAATACATCCTCTATAATGCCGTATCGGCATTGCTTGATTGCCGGAATGCCACACTTTTGGGCGTCAATCGGATGCTCACGGATGACGCATACCGGGCCAAAGTTGTCCGGCAGATAAAAGACCCGTTCATCAAGGCGTTTTGGGCGGAGGAATATGCCGGATATGACGAGCGGTTCAAGCGCGAGGCCATCGCTCCGATTCAGAACAAGCTCGGCCAGTTCCTTTTGAACCCGGTGATCCGAAACATTTTGGGTCAGGTGAGAAACAAAGTGAGCATCCCTTTTGTCATGGACAACCAAAGGTTGTTCATCGCAAATCTGTCGAAAGGCAGGCTTGGACACGACAAGGCGAACTTGCTCGGCTCATTGCTCACAACGCAATTTCAGCTTGGTGCAATGGCGCGGGCGAACCGGCCAGAAGAAGACCGAAAAGATTTTTACCTGTTCATTGATGAGTTCCAGAATTTTTCAACCGATGCTTTTGCTTCGATTCTGGCAGAAGCCCGCAAATATCGTTCCTGCCTAACACTATCGCACCAATACATTGACCAGATTCCGCTGCCGATACGGCAGGCGGTTTTTGGCAATGCAGGAACGCTCATTTCGTTTCGGATTGGAAACACGGATGCCGAGGTGATGGAAAAGGAATTCGGCGGCGCATTTCCGGCGAGCGTGCTGGTTGACCTTGACCGTTATGAGGCGGCGGTGAAACTGCTTGAAGATGGAATGAATCGGGAACCATTCCGGGCGAAAATGCTGCCGCCGCTTGAAAACCGCGTTGGCCGGAGGGACAAGCTCATCAAGCAATCACGCGAGCGATTTGCAATGCCGCGTGCAAGGATTGATGAAAAATTGAAGCGGTGGATGGATTCAATGATGTAACGGTGGCGGTCGTCATGGCGCTGGATTTTTCGCCATTTTAATTTCTCCTGTTTCGGAGAAGTTAGTTATGGTTCCATCATCACCGTATTCGGGCTTGTAGAGAAAAACGCGCGTTTCAGACGGTGCGCTTGATGTTAAAGGAACACCCGTTGCCTTCAAAATGGTCGTCAATTGATTCGCAAGTGCGCTGGCTACGGTCGTGTTGTCAGATTTGTCGGCAATTTGTGTCAGCTTCCAGCCGTTTTCAAAATTAAACGTAAAGTCAGCCTTCGCCAGAAAATTGTGCGTGGTCACGCGATACGCCTTGTAGGGGTTCGGCAAATAAAGGGGCGCGACCGTGATGTCCTGCTTAACGTCCTTGTTTGTGGATGTCGTCTCCGTGATCGTCGCGGCAAAATATAACTCCGGCTGGCTGATGATGTATCCGTTTTGAGGGTCGGCGGCCCAATTGGTCGCTTCAGATTTTGATATGGGTGTTATGTTATACCACGCGCAGCCGCTGGTGGTCAAAAGTCCCGCAGCAGCAAAGCAGAGGAAAAAATGTTTCATTCGATGAAAAATTAGCCTGAAATATATTTGGGCGTCAACCCCTATCATCGGCGGACGAGTTTGCATACTTATACTTGCCGCAAAGCGCAAACCTTGACGGCTACCTTGTGTGCCTGGCATCGTGCAAAATGGCGCGATGGAATCACGTCCGCCCCGTTTCAACCGTGCGCCCATCGTTGCCCCCATGCAGCTTGAGGAGCGCGACTGCGACATCATCCGGCTCGTTCATCGGCACCGTTTTCTTCGTTCCGATCAAATCATTTCATTCATGGGCGGCAGCCGGCAGCAGATTTTGCGGCGGCTGAAATTGCTCTTCCACCACGGATATTTGGAACGGCCCCGCGCCCAAATCCAATACTACGAGCGTGGCGGTTCCCGCAGCATTGCATACGGGTTAGGAAATAAAGGAGGGGCGGTGCTGCGGCAGCTTGGCATGATGGTGGATTCTGATTCATGGAATGAGAAAAACCATGTCATCGGACGGGTATATCTTGAACACGCGTTGCTGGTGGCGGAAGTGATGCTGGCGGTTGAACTTGCCTGCCGGAAACATGGCGGCATCCAGCTTCTCCACGAAGACGAGCTTGCGCTTCCCTTGGAACGTCAGCCGTTCGGGTGGCGCGTAACGATTCAGAACGGCTTGAAACTTGGCGTCGTCCCCGACCATGTGTTTGCATTGGATTTTTCCGATGCGAGCGGCCAGAGCCATCGCGTGCATTTCTTTCTTGAAGCCGACCGGGGAACCATGCCGGTCGTGCGCCACACACTTTCCCAAACTTCGTTCTACCGCAAGCTGCTCGCATACGAAGCGACATGGACGCAGAAAATTCACCAGCGGCATCTTGGCATCCCTCGCTTCCGCGTCCTCACCGTTACCACCAGTGCCGCGCGTGTAAAGTCTCTGGTTGAGGCGTGTTCACAATTGAGACGCGGACACGGTTTGTTCCTGTTTGCCGACACGACCATTTTGTCGGGTGACATATTATCCGCCGACTGGCAGTGCGGCAAACGCGGCGAAACCGGCGGTTTGCTTGATTAAGAATGGTTGCCGCAAACGACAAATCTTGTCGTCTAGTCTGTTTGGGCAGGAGCGGTAGGATGCTTCATGGAGGCGGTTCATTTCTTGAGCTGCACAGTTCACCACAACCAAATAACCACTGGAATAATATGCCCAAATCAAAGTTCATTGACTTCAAGGCCGTCAAAGCGGCCATAACCATGGAACAGGTTCTTGAGCACTACGGATTGCTTCATCAGTTCAAACGCAGCGGCGACCGCTTGAGCGGTCCCTGTCCCATCCACAAAGGCAGCAACCCGACGCAGTTCAGCGTCAGCATTGAAAAGAATGTCTGGAATTGCTTCTCTGAATGCAAGCATGGCGGGAACGTCCTCGACTTCATCGCCAAGATGGAGGACGTGAGCATTCTCGCCGCAGCCAACAAGGCCATCGAATGGTTTCATCTTGATGTCGAAGCCATGTCTGCGGACTCCAATCAGGAGACCGAGGAGCCAAGAGAGCCGGCGAGGAACGGCGAAGTTCCAAAAACGAAGCCAGCCGCAAGGCTGGCACCGGAGCAAGATGGTGGCCGTCCGCAAGGACCGCCCAACAAGCCGTTGGGTTTCCGCTTGGACAAGCTGGAGCGGGAGCATCCATATCTCATTACGGAACGCGGACTGACGCTCGAAACCATCGTGGATTTCGGCGTCGGTTTCTGTGCCAAAGGCATGATGGCCGGGCGGATTGTCATTCCGATCCACAACCCGGAAGGCGGTGTCGTCGCGTATGCAGGACGTTTCCCCGGCGAACCACCCGACGAAAACACCCCCAAATACAAACTGCCGCCGGGATTCAGAAAATCGCTGGAATTGTTCAACATTGACCGGGCCGGCAAAGAGCCGGTGGAAGTGACATTGGTGATTGTTGAGGGATTCTTTGGCTGCATGAAGCTTCAGCAGCACGGCTGCCGCAAGGTGGTGGCCCTCATGGGCAGCACCATGTCGGCGGCGCAGGAGGAATTGATCCGCCGGCACACCGACAGCCACAGCCAGGTCATCGTCATGCTGGACGAGGATGAGGCGGGCCGGGCGGGACGCGAGGACATCGCGTGCCGTCTGTCAAAGTTCTGCTTCGTCAAGGTGCATACGTTCGACACGCCGGAGGCCGAGCCGGAGCATCTGTTCCCCGAAGACCTGGTGCAAATTCTGGAGGGCGTCCGATGACACGCTACGAGGGACGGCGTGAAGGCAGTGCCGTCACCGTCACGGTGGACGGACGCAGGCTCAATCCCCGGCTCGACCTCTGGAATCACAGTCCCAGCGGATTCGAGTGGGCTATGGCGGCAGCGGCCCGGCGCAACTGGCTCTGGCGATCCTTGCCGACCACCTGGACGACGACCGGGAGGCGTTCAACTTCCACCATCGTTTCAAGTGGGCAATCATCGCGGAGTTGCCGGGACGCGGATGGAGGCTCACCAGCCTTGAGATCGACGCGGTGCTGCACACATTGCGTGAGGTGGAGCTTGTCGTGGGAGGGGTTGCATGAGTGCGCGCAGGAAGCGCGGGTTCAATGACCCCAACCAGATTGAGTTCGGCATCATCTGGCGTTCGTTGAACCGTCCCTTCCGGCTTTCTGCCGGGGATGTCATTCCGTTCAACGGGAGACTGTGCCGTGTCATCCACGTCAATGAGTGCGCGGCAGTTGTAATGATGAATCGGCCAGTGCGTGATTTCAAAACACGCTTTGACAAGCCGGTTCGCTTCCATCCGCCGCCCGTGGTGTTCCGCATCTCGCCCCAATCCCAGGTTCCCATCCTCAACCGCAAGGTATGAAACGATCCAGACGGAGGCTGCCGGTTCCGCAATGGGAATTCGGCTTCACGCCAAAGACGTTTAACCTGATCGTCGAGACTGGCGTTGACGGTGAACGCATTGCACACGAGAGCAAACAAAAGGAGCATGAGCGCCGTCTTGCCGACGAAGCTCAACATTCCCTGTTTCAAATGGCATGATACAAACACAAGGGCGATCCACAGGGTCGCTCTTTTTTAATGTTGCCGCTTCCGGCACATCTTGACGTCTTCATCGAAACGGCACGGAGCGATACGCTTCAGAGTGGCAGTTCATTTCAAACCAACAACCAAAGGAGAAAAATATGCCCAACTGGTGCAACAACAAGCTCGTCGTGATTGGACCGGACGGAGACGTTGATCGGTTCAAGAAAACAGCCACCGGCAATTCACCGTGGCACACGCAAGAAGAAAAGAAAAACGTCCTCAACTTCCACAGCCTCATGCCTATCCCGCCGGAGATTGTATCGGCTGGCTATGGGGAGGCCGGTTACGAATGGGAATTGAAAAACTGGGGCTGCAAATGGGGCGCGTGTCACGCTGTATAGTTTGTCATTTGCATCTAGACTTGTTGTAAAGAATCCACTATATGGACCATCTCCGGTCCAAGGAGGAAAAGACCAGCCTGGATACGTTGCCCCATCGACAAGTGTTTTAGTCCATTTCATTTGAGTAAAACCCCATCCATTAGTAATTATCGAATGAACACCCGCAGGTGTTACTGTGCCCACAGCACACATTTTTCCAGCAACAGAGTTGCTGCTGTCGAAATAGCGTATTCCTAAAATCTCCGTTCCGTCTTCGACGCTTCCAAATTGAGGAGCGTTTGGCGGATTAGTGCCGCTGGTTAAAATGCTTACCCTTCCCCAAATAATCCACACATTGGCGGTGAAGGAAGTGCTGCAACACGAAGCCGTAACCACCGTTTTGGCAGACACATTTTTGTGAACCTGTCTCTCGAACGGATTGCCAGAAACTGCCTGTCCGCCTGACCATGACAGCAAAGTCGCGGCATTCGTGTCGTCAGGGCAAAGCGAGGCTGTAATCGTAACATAATCGTTGGCATTGGTCGTTTTCACCGCCGCGTAGTTTGTTGCATCTATTGCCGTAGCACCGCTCACGCTGATGGATTGCAACTGAACCGACTCGAAACTCCCGCTGACACTTCCCGCGCTTTGGACATTCGTGTCACACGGATCGGAGTTCTGGTAGTTGAGGTAGAACGTCACCGAGCCGTTCCCGCAATCCGTCGGTGTGAACGACGCCGTCAAGCCCTGTCCATTGGTGCTGTAACTGCCCACGCTCGCCGTCCACCAGTTGGAAACAATCGTGGGCGTGGGATAATTTGTAACATAGGTGTCGGGACAAGCATCCGCGCCAGAATTGCCAGCGTTGGTGTAAGTGGTGGTTACCAGAACCTGCCCGGTGATGACAAGGTAACTGGCCGAGAGGCTGACGCCAGAGCCTATGCAAACCACCGGGCTGTTTGTCGGCGCAACCAAACTAATGGAACCGGCCATTAGACAACTGCTGGACGTGGACGCCACCTCACAGTTGGTAGTTTCTTGTTGCACGGCTTGTTGCACCGCACCCTCTTGCGCCTTCAACCTTGTCGGCGTGAGCCAGCCGGAAAAGACAATGCCAAGCGCGAGTGTTGCCATAACGATTAACGCCAGCAGCATCGGCCGCCGTCCCGCAAGTTTCAATACTTTTTTGCTCATATCAAATTAGAAGTTGGGAATTGGTTATGTTTGTCAGTTATCTTATTGAAAATAAGCGTCTTGAGCGTGATGCCGTGCGATTTTTTGGAGCCAAAAACTCCTCTGCCAGTGATGACGCTCCATTTTGGGAAGCAAAAAATGGGACGACAAGCGTGGCAGTGACTTTATTGGGCGCAAACAAACGGTGGGCAAGCGTGGAAGCGCCTTGTTTGGATGCCAGAAATACGCCGGCAAGCGTGGACGGGAGATTTTTAGGAGCCGCAGATGGCAGGGACAGGCTTCCTCACCGGTTTTTTGGAGCCGGAAATCCGACGGCAACGCTGGCGATGAGATTTTTGGGAGCGATAAACCGCCCGTCAAGCCTTTCCCGCCAATTTTTTTGCCGGCGAAACCGGCGGTCAACGCCGACGGCAGGCATTTGGGACGCGCGGAAAATCCACTTGACTTTTTGAGATGAAGAAACCGTGCCGCATTTATGCGGCGCGAGAATGGCGGCAGTTAACTCAACTGAAAGTCCCAAATTCATCTGGATGAGATATTTTTACACGACCACACCTGGCAATGTCAACAAGTATTTGTCCTGAATAAGTTACAATTCGGAAACGGCCTTTTGCGTATCGGCGCAAACACGCTGAAGCACGGACTCCAACTGTGAAAGAAATAGGCGAGAAAGTTAAGTTCCTTTTTGCAACCGACGCCCCGTTTCGCGAGCCTCGGCTCCGCCGCGAATATCCCGCTCATTCAGGAAATTTCGGAAGTCACAGCCACGATGCCTTTTGCTCTCGTGAAAAACCTGTTTAATTCCGTCCATTCCGTTTAATTTCAGAGCGATGTCCGATATGCTCGTCGTCAATGAAATCTATTTGAGCCTGCAAGGCGAAAGCACTCTGGCCGGGCTGCCTTGCATTTTCATCCGGCTGACCGCCTGCGATTTGCGCTGCTCGTATTGCGACACCGCCTACGCCTTCACCGAGGGGAAAAAGAAATCGCTCGCGGAAATTTTGGCGGAAGTGAAGCGGCTTGCGAGACCGTTTCTGAATTCAAAATTAAAAATTAAAAACTTAAAACTTCCGCTCGTCGAGCTGACCGGCGGCGAACCGCTCCTGCAAAAAAATTCTCTGCCGCTGATGAATTTTCTCTGCGACGACGGCTTCACCGTGTTGATTGAAACCGGCGGCGCGCACGACATTTCAAAAATTGACCCGCGCGTCCGCCGCATCATGGATTTGAAATGTCCCGGCAGCGGCGAAGTGGAACGGAATCTCTTTTCCAACATCGCACATTTGAAATCCACCGACGAAATCAAATTCGTCATCGGCACGATTGAAGATTACGATTGGGCAAAAGGACAAATTGCCACGCACAATCTGGGAAAAATTTGCCCGCTGCTGTTTTCGTGGGTGCATCCGCTCGCGCCGGAGCAGCGACATAAATCGTTGAAAAAAATTCCGGCAGGACAAACGCCAGTTTCGCGAAAGGACTTGGCCGAAAAAATCATCACCGATGCGCTGCCCGTGCGCTTTCAAATCCAGCAGCACAAAATCATCTGGCCGCCGGAGCAGCGCGGCGTTTGAAATGAAAACGAAAGGCCATCCGCAGATTTCGCCGATTCACGCAGATTTTTTCCTGCCCATATCAATCTGCGAAAACCCGCGCAATCTGCGGACAAAATGAATTCAAAAGAGACATTGCAACTGCTGCGCGAATACGAATCGCACAACGTGCTGTTCATCGAACCCGACGGCTCGTGGCCGATTATCTGGGAGCGCGCAAAGGGCGTTCACGTCTGGGACGCCGACGGCAAAAAATACCTGGATTTGACCGCCGCGTTCGGTGTCGCCGCCGCCGGCCACGCGAATTCAAAAGTCGTCAAAGCCGGGCAAAAACAAATGGCGAAATTGCTTCACGCGATGGGCGACGTGCATCCGCACGCGCTCAAGGCCGCACTCGCGCAGAAATCAAGCCAGATGACTTTTGAACGCTGGACAAATCCGCCGGAATTAAAAATCAAAAGTTCAAAATTCAAAACCGGCAAAACCATCTTCTCCAACTCCGGTTTTGAAGCCGTCGAATCCGCTTTGAAAACGGCGGCGCTTGCGACAAAAAAACGCGGCGTGATTGCGTTTTCGGGCGCGTATCACGGACTCGGCTACGGCGCGCTCAACGTCACGCATCGGGATTTTTTCCGCAGCCCGTTTCAATTGCAACTCCGCGAATTCGGACATTTTGTCCCGTTCCCGGCAAAACCTTCCGATCTTGCGATCGTCGAATTTCAAGTCCGCCATTTTTTCCGGCGCGAACGAATCGGCGCGGTTCTTGTTGAGCCAGTGCAGGCGCGCGGCGGGATCAATGTTCCGCCGAAAGAATTTTTGCCGCTGCTGCGAAAGTTGTGCGACGAATCCGGCGCGCTGCTGATTCTCGACGAAATTTACACCGGCTTTGGCCGCACCGGAAAATGGTTCGCATGCGAGCATAGCGGCGTGGTTCCTGATTTGATCTGTCTCGGCAAGGCGCTGACCGGCGGCTTCCCGCTTTCCGCCTGTGTCGGTCGTGCTGACTTGATGGATGCCGCGTGGCCGCCGTCGCGCGGCGAGGCGATTCATACCAGCACATTTCTTGGTCATCCAGTTGGTTGCGCGATGGCGCTGGCGCAAATTGCAGAAATTGAAAGATTGAAATTGCCTGAAAGCAGCGCGGAACTCGGAACATTTCTGCTCGATGAATTGTCCAAAGTCCAAAGTCCAAAGTCCAAAGTCGAGGCGCGCGGACTTGGTCTCATGGCCGGAATTGAATTAAAATTGCCCGACGGAAAACCGGCGACGGAAATTGCGTTGAACGCCATCAAAAGGCTTTTGCATCGCGGATTGATTTTTCTGCCGGAAGGCGAACACGGCAACGTTATCAGCTTCACGCCGCCACTGACAATTTCAAAGGCGCAACTCGCAAAAGCGGTAAAAATACTGGCCGAAGTTTTAGCCGCAGACTAACACAGATGCACACAGATAAAATCTGCCAACTCGAACACAATTTCTCTTCATCCGTGTTTATCTGTGCCCATCTGTGGCTTAATTTCCCCCGATGAAACCCACTGAAATGCGCGAAATTCTGGCGAAGCGTGAAATTCAGCTCACGAAATCGCTCGGCCAGAATTTTCTGCACGACGCCAATCAACTGCAAAAAATTGTCGGGGCGGCGGAATTGACGGAAGCCGACAAGGTTTTGGAAATCGGGCCGGGGCTGGGACCGTTGACGAAACTGCTTTTGGAGAACGCCGGCGAAGTTCTGGCGATTGAGATGGATCGTCGGCTCGTGGAATTTTTACGGGAACGATTTAACGTAGGACAGGCTTCCAGCCTGTCTCAAATCGAAAAACAAAAATCAGAGGCAGGCAAGATGCCTGTCCTGCATTTATTTCACGACGACGCGCTGGAATTTTTACGGCGCGAACCGCGCGACTGGAGCGATTGGAAGCTCGTCGCAAACCTGCCGTATTCCGTCGCTTCGCCGATCCTGGTGGAACTCGCGGCCGGAATTCGCGCGCCGAAAATGATTGTCGCCACGCTGCAACTCGAAGTCGCCAAACGGCTGATGGCGCAGGCGGACGACGACGATTACGGCATCTTGACGCTGTTGGTTCAATTGGATTTTGAGCCGAAAAGTTTTTTCAGAATCCCGCCGGAATGTTTTTTTCCATCGCCGGACGTGGATTCAGCGTGCGTGATTTTGGAGCGTCGCGCGCAGCCGCTGCTGCCGGAAAATCTGCGCGCCAGTTTTATGAAGATCGTGAAGCGCGCATTCTCGCAACGGCGCAAGATGATGCTGAAATTGTTGAAACAGGACTGGGCGGCGGACAAGCTTGCGTCCGCATTTGCCGAATTATCAATCTCGCCGCAGGAACGCGCGGAGAAATTGAGCCTGGAACAATTCGTGGCGCTGACGGAAAAGTTATTTTGCACGCCGCCGCCAGCGGCAGGCAATAAACCTGATTGAGGCCGATGGCTGGCGGCAATCTGTGACACCATGACCGCCAGTCCGTGGCTGTTAAGTTTTGGATGGACATGGTTTTTCAAAAATATAACCTCGAAAGCGCAATTGTTATGAATAAAGAGGAACTAGACCGGTTGCTGGACGCGATGGTTCAAAGCGCCGAGGGCATTTCGGATTTGCTTTTCGTCGCAGGCAGGCCGATGCAGGTGGAGACCCAGGGCGACCTCAAGCCGTTTGTTGACGAACAGCACGAACCCTTGCTTACCAGCGCGCGCATCGAGTCTCTGGCGATGACCATCATAGGCAACAATCCACGTCTGCTTCAGGATTTGAAGGAGCACGGCTCATGTGATTGCGCTTATACTTTGGGAAACTCCTGCCGGTTTCGCGTCAACATTTATCTTCAGAATGGAAATTACGCCATGGTATTGCGCCATCTCAAGCCGCTGATACCGGATTTCATATCGCTCAACATGGGGCCGACATTCCAGCAGGTTATCAAGGAAAAGAACGGCATCATCTTTGTGACCGGCGGCACGGGCATGGGCAAGACGACCACCATGGCCGCCATGTTGAACGAAATCAACAGAACCCGGGACATCCACATCCTCACGCTGGAAGACCCGATTGAATTTGTTTTCACGCCTATCAAGTCCACGTTCAGCCAGCGTGAACTGGGGAGCGACTTTTACAGTTTTCACAGGGGAATGCGCGCGGCCATGCGGCAGGCGCCAAAAATCATTTTCATCGGCGAAATCCGCGACCGAGAAACGATGGAGATCGTGCTCAACGCCGGCGAGACCGGCCATCTGGTTTTCAGCACGCTGCACACCACCAGCGCCTCAATGACAATCAACCGCATCATCGGAATGTTCGGCACGGATGAGGAAACCAGTGTCCGCGAACGGCTGGCCGGTTCGATGCGTTTCATCATCAGCCAGCGGCTCGTCCCGGCGATATCCGGCAGCAGGCTCCTCGTCACGGAAATGATGGGCAGCAACCTGCGCACGCGCGAAGCCATTTTGCTGGGCGAAAAAGAAGGCCGCTCCCTGGACGACATCATTGAGTCCGGCACCGTCAACGGCTGGCACAGCTTTGAACAGTCCCTCTTCAAAGCCTACGAACAGGACTTGATCACCGACGAAACCGCGCTGCTCTACTGCACAAACAAGATGAAAATGGTCCAGCGCATTGACACCCTTTCCCTTCACAAGCCGCGGAAAAGCAGCACGGGCACCTCACTGTTTGCCGACTTGAAGATGCACGAGGAGGAAAAGCTCCGTAACAAGTCCAAACTTTGAATCACACTGCCGGCCAGAAGACAATGCCCTTTTGCTCCGTCCGCAATGGCGGCAAGTTTATTCCGGCAGCTTTTCAAGTTCCAAATTTTCAACCTCCAGAAACCCGTGCAACTGGCGGATGCGCGTGGGATGGCGCATCTTGCGGAGCGCCTTGGCCTCGATCTGCCGGACGCGTTCGCGCGTGACGCGGAATTGCTGGCCGACTTCCTCGAGCGTCCGGGCGTTGCCGTCCCCGAGGCCGAAGCGCAGTTCCAAAACCTGCCGCTCGCGTTCGTTCAAGCTGCAGAGCACGTCGCCCAGCCTGTCCTTGAGCAGGCTGAAACTCGTCATGTCGAGCGGGCTTTCGGCGGCCTTGTCCTCGATGAAATCGCCGAAGTTCGCGTCCTCGCTGTCGCCGACCGGCGATTGCAGGGAGATCGGCTGCTGCGCCATTTTCAAGACGGCGCGGATGCGGTCCACGGGCATCAGCATTTCGTCGGCGATTTCCTCCGGAGTCGGCTCGCGGCCAAAGTCCTGGATCAAATGTTTCTGGACGCGCGTCAGTTTGTTGATGATGTCAATCATGTGAACCGGAATGCGGATGGTGCGCGCCTGGTCCGCAATCGAGCGCGTGATGGCCTGCAGTATCCACCATGACGAGTAGGTGGAAAATTTGTAGCCGCGCCGGTATTCAAATTTTTCCACGGCCTTCATCAGGCCGATGTTGCCTTCCTGGATCAGGTCGAGGAATGACAGCCCCCGGTTCGTGTATTTTTTTGCGATGGAAATGACGAGCCGCAAATTCGCCTCGACCATCTCGGTTTTCGCCTGGAGCGCCTTCGTGGAAAATTCGCGCAATGAATCGAACAGTTTCAGAAAATCCCCGGCGGGCATCCGCACAAATTCCTCCAGCGCGCGGATTTTCTGCTTCTCGGCCTCGACCAAATGCGCCTGCGCGCTGGGTTCGCGCTGCGCCTCCGTGTCGGCGAGCGCTCGCAGGCTGTATTGAAGCTTGTCGTGGATGTTTTCGGCGACGAGGCTCATTTCCTCGACGACCTTGTGCTTGAAGCAAAATTTTACAAACGTGCTTTGAAGTGCTTTGTCGGCCTGCCTGAAGGCCGCCTGCGCGCGGCGGCGTTTGTCCTTGGTGCCGGCCGCCTGCCACTCCGTATATTTTTGGTCAACGTCGGAATCCATTTTCCGGACGCGCTCGACGAGCCGGCGAAGCGAGAGCAGGTGCGCGTCGCGGCTGTCCACTTTTTTATCCAGCACGACGCGGTCAAACCGTTCGCGCGGGGGATCGGCAAGCAGTTTTTCCGCAAGCGCGATGTTTTCCTTGGGGGCGAAGCCGAGGCTGTAAATGATCTTGGTGACTTCGGCCTCGGCCACCTCGATGCGCTTTGAAATCTCCACCTCTTGTTCGCGCGTCAGCAATGCGACCAGCCCCATCTGACGGAGATACATCCGCACCGGGTCGTCAAGAGCGTCAAGATGGCGGTCGTCGTCCTCCTCGGCGTCGGGTTTCTTGACGTTGTCCGCGTCCGCCTGGTCCACGATCTCGATTTCCAGCGTGCGCAACTTGGAAAAAACCTCGTCCAATTTTTCAGGCGTCACGGTGTCTTCAGGCAGCACCTCGTTGATGTCACTGTAAGTCAAATACCCCTGTTCCTGCGCAAGGCGGACGAGATACTTGATTTTTTCCGGGAATGTTGAGTCGGAACCGTTGTGCGAAGCCGCGCTGTGGATTTCTTTTGCGGCTGAAGTTGCGGCTCCGCGTTTTCCCCCTTTCAGGAATGAATTTGCCACGACCTTGCGAACTTTTGTTTTCGACATACGACACAGGCTTCCGATGCGAACCGAAAGTGTGCGGCAATATGAAAAGCCGTTGCGTCTTCGTCAAGACGGCAATCAAATTATTTTTTCGGCTCGATGAAAATCCCGCGCGGCTCCAGGTGTTCCAGGATCATTTCCACCGTGCGATCCACCGCGCCGAGATTTTCACGCACGACTTTCAGCGCGTTCCGCCCCAGATCCGCGCGCTGCACCTCGTCCGCAAGCATCTCGCGCAGCTCATTTTCCAACTGCCCTGCGTTGCGTGCCTGGATTGCCGCCTTTTGCGCCAGAAAACTGCGTGTGACATCCGCGAAATTCTGCATATTCGGCCCGAAAATCATCGCTCTGCCCAGCGCGCCCGGCTCGATGGGATTCTGCCCGCCCGTCGCCGTCAGACTTTTGCCGACAAACACGACTGTCGCGTGCTCGTAAAAATAACGCAGCTCACCCGTCGTGTTGACGAGCAGACATTCCACTTCGCCTTCGCCAAACCTCGTTGCCGGAGAAATTTGGCTGCGATAAACCATTTTAACCCCGCGCTCGCGCAATTTGCGTCCGAGTTCTTGGCAACGCTCGAAATGCCGTGGCACCAGCACGAGGAATAATTTTGGGAACCGCTCGCGCAAACGCCGCGCAATTTCCGCCAGGATGATTTCCTCGCCGTCATGCGTGCTGCCCGCGACTAAAATTTGCGCATCCGGCGGCACGCAGAGCTGCCGCAGCATCGCCGGAACGTCAAGCGCGTGGCGTTCGTCCAGTTTCGCCGCGTCGAATTTCAGGTTGCCCACGACACGGACGGCTTCGGGCCGGCAGCCGACCTTGCGCAGGCGCGCGGCGTCATCTTCGTTTTGAACGCCGACGCCCGCAAACGACGCGAACAGCGGACGGAACAAAAATCCAAACCGTTTGTAGCCGCGAAAAGATTTATCGGACAGCCGTGCGTTCGCCAGAAAAACCGGGATCCGGATATCCCGCGCACGCCAGAGGAAGTTCGGCCAGATTTCAGCCTCGACCAGCACGACGGCCTGCGGGTTGATGACCGCGAGCGCGCGGGAGACGAATTTGCGCCGGTCCACCGGGTAGTAAATTTTGCTGATGCGCCTCGGCAGCCGCCGGCGCAATTCGGCCATGCCTGTCGTCGTGGTCGTGGAGACGACGAATTTAACGTTGGGCGCGCGCAGTTCGAGCGCGCGGATGATCTGCGTGCAGAGGTTGACCTCGCCCACGCTGACGGCGTGGATCCAGACGATGTGGCGGTTGGTGAGCGCCTGCTTGAGTTCCGAATGGTAGCGCGCAAATCGTTCGGCGAAACCCGGACGCCAGTTGCCGCGCCGCCGCATCCGCCAGAAATAATATGGCGCTGACAGCGCGAAAAAAAACAGAAACAGGATGTTGTAAAGTGTGCGCACTCGGATTCCAAGACCGTCAGCAGTTTTCATTCCCCACAGTAAAACGCCCCGGAAATGTAAATGTTTCATAATTGTGACAGGATTTCAACAGCGGAAGAGAAGGAATCGGACGGCCGGAAGTGCCAGAAGGCGACTCCCTTGCCAAAGTCAAAAATGAGGTGGTGGGGTGGCCGACGGGATTCGAACCCGCAACAACAAGCTCCACAAGCTTGGACTCTACCATTGAGCTACGACCACCAACCGGCTCACAACATAATTTTTCAAACGCCGTGCGTCAAGTTTGCATCATTGCCAACGTCGCGCCCGCACTTTAGGATTTCCCCAGTTCATGGCCGAATACAAAGTTCAATTCGAGGTTTTTGAAGGCCCGCTCGACCTGCTCCTTTATCTGATCAAAAAGGAGGAGGTGGACATTTACCGGGTCAACCTCACCAGGCTCGCCACGCAATTCATCGCGCACATTGACCTCATGCGCGAATTCGACCTTGAAGTCGCCGGCGAATTCCTCGTGATGGCCTCGACGCTCATGTATATCAAGAGCCGCGAACTCCTGCCCGTGGACCAGCAGGTCGTCGTCGAAGGCGAGGACGAAGGCGAAGACCCGCGCTGGGAATTGATCCGCCAGCTCGTCGAATATAAAAAATTCAAGGACGCCGCCGCGCAATTGCAGGTGCGCGAAGCCGAGCAGGAAAATATTTTTCCGCGCCTGCCGGGAAAACTGGAATTTGAATCCACCGCGCCCGCGCCGAAACCGGACGTTTCCATTTTCGACCTGCTCAACGCCGTCAACGGTGTGCTGCAACGCCTCAAAAAGCGCGACGAATCTTCGCGCGAAATTTTCGAGGACAAATGGACCGTCAGCGAAAAGATCGAAAGCATCCTGAAAATCCTTTCCGAACGCGGCGGCGTGCGCTTCGCCGAACTGTTTGAGAGCGCCGCGAGCCGCGCGGAAGTCATCTGCACCTTTCTCGCGCTGCTAGAATTGATCCGGCTCAAGCAACTCGTCTGCGTCCAGCCCGAGGCGTTTGCGGAAATCGAAATCCGGCGTGTTGAAAATGTCGCGCAGCCTTCTGAAACGGTTGCCGCAACAAATCCACCACCGCAATAAAGAGATGAAAACGGAATTAACTCATCTTGAACAATACAAAATGCTGCGTGAAGAAATCATGCATCATATTAAAGAAATTAGCCGTTTGGAATCTTGGGGAGCGGTTGCCGTCGCATCTGTTTATACATGGCTCTTATTAAATGATAAGAGCATTTCGCGTCGCTATCTATGGTTTATTCCATCATGTATAATTTTAATTTGCGCCACTCGATGCTATATCAGCACTGCTCGCATATACATGATTGCCAAATATCTGGCGCGTATCGAAGAGGCTGAATTTGGAAAAGACAGCCATTTGCCTGGTTGGGAACGATATTTGCGTCGCCCCGATTCCCGCGCACTGTCCACCGCTTCTTTTATTGCTGCGGCTTTGATATGGACAATTATATTCGCAACCTCAATGACAGTCTCATGGTTTTATTATCATAAAAGTCCGATGGGTTAGCCCTAATTCAAATTCAAACACTCCTTTAATTTTTAATCATGGAACTTAAATTCATTCTCGAATCACTACTGTTTTCCGCGCAAAAACCTTTGAGCGTGAAAGAACTTCGCGAAAGTTGAAAACATTATCGGAAATCCAACGGCAACTGACGGCGGGCGAATTTGAATTCAGCCGCCACGCTTTTCGCCGCGCGATTGAACGCAACATCAGCGAACAGGAAATCCGAGACGCGGGCGCGAAATCTGAAATCATCGAAAATTATCCGCAGGACAAGTATTCGCCGAGCGCATTGCTGCTGGGCTTCACCGCCGCTGGACGACCGCTGCATTTTCAAGTATCGTTTGCGGAGTCTGATTTGGCGAAAATTATCACGATCTATGAACCTGACCCAAAAGAATGGATTGACCATCGAAAACGGAGGTAATCATGTTTAAGTGCCACGTCTGCGGCCACACCGCCGCCAAATCCGAATTCGTGAACGAAGTTTTCACGATTGGAAACCGCCATGTGCTCGTCGAACACATTTCCGCACAGGTCTGCGAACATTGCGGCGAGGCAATTTTTTCCCGCGAAACCACGGAAAACATCCGCCGCCTTGTGCATGATGCGAAACGTCCGGTCCGCACCGAGCCGCTGGATGTTTTTGCGATGGCGTAACTCAAATCTAAAATGAAGCTGGATTTCAACCGCGAGAAACTCGGACGATTCTGTGAAAAACATGGAATCGCGCGGCTCGAATTGTTCGGCTCGGCGTTGCGGGATGATTTTCGCGGCGACAGCGACGTTGATTTGCTGGCCACGTTGCGGGACGACGCGCACCCGACGCTGCTTGATTGGGCGGATATGCAGGAGCAGTTGGCGAAAGTATTTTCCCGTCCGGTGGATTTGGTCAGCCGTCGCGCTGTCGAACGCAGCCGCAATCGCTATCGCAAGAATTCCATTCTCTTAACCGCCGAACCGATTTATGCGGAAGGATAACGCTTATCTGGCGGACATTCTCGACGCGGCAAAAGCCATCCGGCGTTTCATCGCGGGAGTCTCCTTCGATGATTTCAAGGCGAACGAAGAAAAATACGAGGCGGTGAACCGCAAGTTTGAAATCATCGGTGAAGCGGCGCGCAGACTTTCACCGGAAACGCAAAAAAAAATCCCGGAAATTCCATGGCAGCTTGTCAGAGCGATGCGGAACATTCTCATTCACGATTACGATGACGTGGATTTAGACATCGTTTGGGAAACGGCGCAGCGCGATCTTCCGAAATTGATTTCACATTTGGAAACTTATCTTGCGGCAAATCCGCCGCCGGAATCTTAATTTTAATTCAACATGGAACTTAAATTCATTCTCGAATCACTGCTGTTCTCCGCGCAAAAACCTTTGAGCGTGAAAGAACTTCGCGACGTCCTCGCCAGCGCCGCCGAACACGGGGACGCCGACGCCACCGCCAAAGCGCTCGCCAAAACCAAGGAAGGCGAGTTGACCGCCGCGCTCGAACAGCTCGCGCGCGAACACGAGACCGCCGCGCGCAGTTACCGGCTCGCGTGCGTCGCCGGTTCGTGGCAATTCGTCACGCAGCCGGAATTTTCCCAGTGGCTGCGCGCGCTCGTCGGCGTGAAGATCCGCCCGTCGCGGCTCTCGCAGCCGGCGCTGGAGACGCTCGCCATCATCGCGTATCGCCAGCCCATCACTCGCGCCGAGGTCGAGCAGATTCGTGGCGTGAACGTGGACGGCACGATGCAGACCATCATGGAGCGCGGCCTCGTCGAGTCGGTCGGCCGCGCGGAAGTGGTCGGCCGCCCGAACACTTACGGCACGACGGCGTTGTTCCTCGAATACTTCGGATTGCGCGGCCTGGAAGATTTGCCCGCCGCAAACGAACTCCGCCGCATTTCTGTCGAAAAACCGCCCGCGCCCGTCACGGTTGATCCCCGCCTGGCGACCACGCCGCCGGAACAATTGAAGTTGGAAGATGTGGACAAGGCGCAAAATGCGGAACAGGAAAAAGCGCGGTGAGCTTTCAAAAATCAAAGTGGAACTTCCCCTGCTTTTATTATGTTATTTCGCCAATCGGTAAAACATCGAACCGGCGTTGGCAGGCGGCAGCAGCACTTGCCATTGGTTGCTGACCATCTGCGGAGCGGGCGAGGTGACGTTCATCCAGCCGCCTGACGCGAGGTTCGTGGTTGATTGCAAAGTGAAACCTTCGGCCCCAACCTGCCAGGAGAACATAAAGTTCTGGCCGGTCAGAGAAATGAGCAAAGGCGGAGGCGCTTGTGGCGTGGCGCTGGATGGCACGCTGTTGGTGCTTTCGCCGGCGATGTTCAATGCCGACACGACGTAATAATAGGTCATGCCGTTGAGCAAAGCGGTGTTGGTGTAATTGGTCGTGGTCACATTCGCGAGAAGCGTGTAGGATCCTCCGTTGTTGGTGGCAGATTTCAAATTGTAACTATTTGCGCCGCTGACCGTGGCCCAATTCAGTGCCGCTTGCGCGTCGCCCGCAGTTGCGGTCAGGCTGCCGGGCGCGCTCGGCAAAAGAGGCCAGCTTAATCCGCTAACGTTGTCAAACACGGCCCTGCACAAGCTGGGGTTGTTGTGAGAGGTGACCGCCAAACCGACATACGCGGTGGTGACGTTGGTCAACGTCGTGCTTCCAACCAAAGTCCAGCTCGTTCCATTTGCAGAACAATATCCGGTGAATGTGCCGCCGCTCCTTACCAGCTTCACCCAGTAAGGCGCGCTGCCGCTGGCCGTGGTGTTATTGCAATTGCCACCGTCGCTCGAACGGTATTGGAAAGTCACGCCGTTGCCCGGCGTCACGGCGATGAAGGCGTTGGCCGCGCCGGGATTCAAGCTGTCGCGGATCATGACTCCGGCCTTGGACCACGCATTTATGTTTTGCACGGAGACAACACGGGCAATCATTGTGAAATTTGCGCTGTTGGTCGTGACATAGACAAAGCGGAAGGAGTCCGCCGTGTTCCAGATGTCAGCCCCGGATCCGCTCACTGTGAACACACCGTTGGCGTAAGAGGCGCTGCCCCATGCTGGCGCTCCGATGTCCTGGGTCATCCAAGGAGAAGGCACCGTGACGGTTGTGGTCGCGCGGGCTTGGGCCGAATTGCCGCTCTCGCCGGCGAGACTGTTCACCCCCGTGACGACGTAATAATAGGTTGTGCCGTTGCCGATCAACTGGAGGTCGTTGTAGTTCGCCGTGGTGACATTGGCAACGAGAGTGTAAGTCCCGCCGTTGGTGGTGGACCGATAGACGTTGTAACTGTTGGCATTGCTGGAAGCCTTCCAGTTCAACGCTACTTGCTCGATGCCCCCGGTGGCAACCAAACCGGTTGGCATTGACGCGGACGATGGCGTGAAGCCCGGTGCGTTCACGTTGTCAAACGTCGGCGCGCATAAGAGTGCGGTGTTGTGGGCGGTGTCCGCTAAACCGGCATATACCGGGGAGGACATGGTTATGGTCGCGGTTCCTTGTTGTGTCCAGTTCACGCCGTCTGGCGAACGGTAGCCCGTGAAAATGCTTCCGCTCCGCACCAGCTTGACCCAGTAGGGAGCGCTCAAACCAGAGGTGTTGTTGTAACTGGTGCTGCCGCCGTCAGTGAAACGAGATTGCCAGGTCGCTCCGTTGCCAGGCGTCAGGCCGATGAAGGCGTTGGCCGCGCCGGGACTCAAGCTGTCGCGAACCATCACCCCGGCTTTCGACCACGCATTTATGTTTTGCAACGAGGTGACGCGGGCGACGATGGTGAAGTTAACGCTGTTGGTTGTCACATAAACAAAGCGGAAGGCGTCGGCGTTGTTCTGGATGTCCGCCCCGGATGCATACACGGTGAACACGCCGTTGGTGAAATTCTCACTACCGGGCAAATTCACTGCTCCCACGTCCTGCGCCACCCACGGCGACAGCACGTTGGCCGTCGGCATCGCGCTGGCCGGTGCCGAGTTCGTGCTTTGGCCGGCACCATTCACCGCGTTCACCTCATAGTAATATGTTGTGCCGCCTGGTAGATCGGTGTCCACGAATCTGGGACCCACTACCGTGGCGATGTCCGAGTAAGACCCGCCGCTCGCGGGGGCACGCAGGACGGTGTAATTGGTTGCGTAGCCGTTCTCCTGCCAGGTCAATGTCACTTGCTCGACGCCTGCCGTCGCCGTCAATCCCGTCGGCGCCGGCGGTGAGGCAATCGGCCACGATGGAGTGCTCACGTTGTCGAGCGTCGCCGTGCCCAGGCTCGCATTGCCATTGTTGCAAAACGCCAGCCCCGGATACACCATTGAACCCATGCTGATCGTCGCCGTCCCCAACTGCGTCCAGTTTGCGCCATCCGTGGAATAATATCCCGTGAACGTGCTGCCGCTCTGCACCAGCTCGACCCAGCAAGGCGCGCTCAAGCCGCTCACCAAGTTGGAACTGGTGCCGCCGCCGATGCTCGAACGGTATTGAAAAGTCACGCCGCCAGGCGTCAACGCCACAAACGCATTGGGCGCATTCGAAGCCAGGCTGGACCGGATCATCACCCCGGCCTTCGCCATCGCGTTGGCGCTCTGTTCCGAGTTCACGCGGGCGAGGATAGTGCAGTTCCCAACGTTGGTTCCATACACAAACCGAAACGCGTCGGTTGTGCTCCAAATGTCGTTCCCGGATGCGGTCACCGCGAACACGCCATTGGTGGCCACGGTGTTGGTGTAGGTGGTGCTGCCGACGATGCCCACCGTCCCGAAATCCTGCGCCGCCCACGTCGGCGGCAGGTTGGCCGGAATCGCGTTGGTTTGAACGAAGGTGGTGATGCTCTGGGCGGGCAAGGTCGCGGTAAAGCTGCCGCCCGAAACGGCAAAGCTGCCAATGTCCGTCATGCTGTTGTTGGTGGAGGTCTGAAACCCTTCCAGCAGCGTGGCGTTCCCGTTATGGATGGTGAAGGACTGGCTCACCGAATTGTTGTTGGCATTCACCGCCACAATCACCACGCCGCCGTTGGCGTAGGCATTGTAAGCAGTGACATTCACATTGGCTTGTGGATTGAAATCGGCGGTGACCTTGGTGGAACCGGGGCGGATCCATTTTGCAAACTGCCCGATGGCGTAGCCGTTCTTGTGGATGCGCCCATTGTCATCCACCAGATTGGAATTGGTGTCGCTGTCATAGACCCACCACCAGACATAGGCGTTGAACTGGGCGTTCATATACTGGCCGATCTGCTGGGCGATGGGCACGGCTTCACCACTCACTTCGTCCTGCCCGCTCCCAAAGGAAATCTCCGTCATCCATACACGCTTGCCCGCGGCGATTTCCGCCGAATGCACGGACGCGCTGACACCGTAACTATGGCCGCCCGCGATAGGCATGATGGAATTCGGAATGTTGGGGTTGTCGGCAATTGTCTGCGAATAAGGCTCGGCGAACTGGAAACTTTCCGGCTCCATGAGCGGCACGCCAACGGACGCTCCATACTCGGTGGTCCACTGAACGAACTGGCTGGCCGTCCAAAACTGCCACCCGTAGTCAGGCTCGTTGGCGGGAGAAACCCAATCCAAGTGGGTGTATCGCGCGCACTGGGCCAGAAAGACGGCGTTAGCCCCATAGTATTGGGGCAGCAAATAGGTGTTGGCGTCATCCCATCCGCTCGGCCCATACCAGTCCGTTCCAAAAACCTTGGCTCCGTATGAATGCGCCGCCGCAGTATCGGCCTGTTCGTAATTCCAGGCACCGTCGGTCGCGCCGTTCACGTCATTGACGATTTGGACGCGCATCAAAGACATGCCCAGCGTTCCGTAGAGCGATTGATTCTTGGCGGCCGTCAGGGTGCCGCACCATGCCGTGGAGAAGCCGAAACCGTCAACGCCCTGCTGGTCTTCAGTCATGTAAACATTGCACTGGGCATGAACGTTGAAGGAAGCCGCACCCGCCGCGAGGACGGCCAAGGTGTGAAGCACCATGAAGGGGTGTTTTTTCATTTTCATTTTCGGTTGCTGATCGTGGATAAAAGCAAAGTAATCCTTGCCAGACAATTTTTCAACCCACCAGCCTGTAAAACATTGCGGTGCCACTTGGAAATCAGGTAAAGCAAACCACGCCGCTGTTATTTCTCGCGGATCAAACCGAGCCAAGCATGGATTGGCTTCGAAGCTCGCGGATGCCGCGCAGACAGGCTGCATCGCTCAAACAGAAGCCCGCCGTCAGTCCCCTTTTCCGGCGGCGGGCAGGACGGAGATTTCCGCCGCGCTCGTCCAGCCGTTGCCATTGATCTCCCGCAAGGCCGTGAAACGGAAAAAGCGCGCGTCCACCGGAGCGAACGTGACTTGTTGGAGCGACGGGTTGTTCTGGATGTTGGCGAACGTGCCGGAAGCGATGTTGGTCGTCCAAGCGGTTCCATCCGCGCTCGTTTCAAAGCGATAATTCTCGACGGTGCCGTTGACGGTTCCGTCCTGTCGCGGCAGATAGGTGAAACCGGCAATCCGGTGCGACCGGCCCATGTCAACCGTCAAAAAATGCGGCAACGCCAGATCGCTGTTCCAAGCGGTGTGCCAGAAGGTGGACGTGTTGCCGTCAATCGCATTGGTGGCGGCGTTGTTTTCCCCGGCGGTTTCCTGGCTGTCCACGGCAACCACTTTCCAACCCGCATTCAAAGAACCGTTGCCAGCACGGTTTGAAACAGTCGGAGAAGTCGCGGCCACGGATTGTTTGAAAAGTCCGATTTCGGCGAGAGTCGGCTCCATGCGCGAACCGGTGATGCGGATGCGGACTTGATCGGACGTCACCGGCGATTTCAAACGGATGAGCCGGCGATGTCCGACGGTGGTCATTTCGTCCGACGAAATTTGTTCAGCCGCAGCCCAGCCGGTTCCGTTCCAAGCATCAATGGCAAAGGATTCAATTCTCTGTCCGCGATGATCCACTGCTTCCTGCAACGAGACGACGTCGAACGTGACCGGCTTCGGTAGCGTCAAGGTCACCGCACCGTTGGTTTGCCCCGGCGCGGCTTCCCACCAAGTGTCGAGATTTCCGTCCAGCGCCAGTGACGGAGCATGAGCGCCGTTGGAATTGTCGGCGGTCAATTTGCCGCCGGCGGCGAGGTCCGTGGCGAACGTGTCCTTGATCACTTCGGACATCTTGCTCAATGCTTCGAGTTCGTCGTCGGGAATCAAGCCGCGATTGTCCGGCGACAGATTCAAAATGAGATTTCCGTTGCGTCCGATGGAGCGGTAATAAATGTCCACCAGCTCCGACACGCTTCGCGGATGTTTCTGCGGCGCCCAGAACCACGCGCCGTTCGCGAGAATGGTGACGTTGATTTCCGGGGGAAACCACCAGAGATACGAACCGGGACGGAGCTTGGCGCGGCTGCCAAGGTCACGCCCCGTCATGTCCGGCCAGCGGAACTGATCGGGCGACGTGGGCAGAGGAACCACGCTCCATTCCGTAGTTCGGCCAACGCCGCCTTCATTGCCCACCCAGCGCACGTCCGGCCCTTTGCCCATGATGACCGCTCCGGGTTGCAGGTGGCGGATCAAATCATACCACGCGTTGTAATTGTAGGTCTCGTGAACACTCGGATCCGGATTTGCGCCGTCGAACCATACTTCCTGGATCGGGCCGTATTCCGTGAGCAATTCATAAAGCTGGTTTAGAAAATACCGGTTGTAGTCATCCACCGCATAGGAAAATTTTCCAAAACCCGACGCGGGCTTGCGGCCTTTTGAGGGATCGCTCTTGAAGCTGGCCGGGTCGGTCGGGATGACGGAGAGCACGTTGCTGCTGCCGTCGCCGTAGTAGCCGCCGGGATTTTTTGGGTTCGTCCTCAACTGGTAGAGATCGGCGGGCGAAAGATAAACACCGAGCTTCAATCCGTATTTTTTCGCGGCATTGGCGACCGCCTTGACTTCATCGCCTTTGCCATCGAGCCACGGACTCGCAGCAACCGAGTGCGGCGTGTAGCGGGTTTGCCAGAGGCACAATCCGTCGTGATGCTTGCAGACGAGCACGATCATTTTGCCGCCCGCGTCTTTCATCGCGCGAACCCATTGGTCGGCGTCGAACGCCGTGGGATTATACAACGAAGGTTCCTCGCGTCCGCTGCCCCATTCGACGTCGTGAAACGAGTTCGGGCCGAAGTGAAGAAAAAACGTCCACTCCAGCCGCATCCAGTCCGTCTGATTGGCGCGCGGCAAAACCTTCGCCGCTTTTTCGGCGATGACTGCGTCGGAATCGCCGTTGGAAATCATCTGCATTGTAGAGTAGGGAATTTGATCTTCGGCAGCGACACCGATAGTCGCGAGCAAACAGCCCAGTGCCAATGTGGTCAATATGGTTCGATTCATTGTCATTGTTTTGTTGAGTTGGTCTGGATTCAGTTTCTCACAACAACCATAGGGCGCGCCAGAACAGTTTTGAGCTTGAGAAGGAATTGGTGAAGTTTGCCGCCGCCGCGAGCGTGCTGGCCAAGGTCATGCGCAGTTTCCCGAATACGGTTTTGCGGAGCACAAAGGTTACGGCACGGCCAAAATTGGAGGATCCGAAGCTGCTATAAATCGTTGCCGGCCGGACATGGTGGTTCAGCTTGACAAAGCTGCCGTTGTCCGGTTTTATGAAAGCATGAGCCCAAAGTTTCAGCCCAAATCATTTCAGATCTCACGCCGTTCATTCCTGCAAAAGAGCGCACTGGCCGCCGCCGCCACGGGTTTGCCGTTGTGGTTCGCCGAACGCGACGCGGCCTTCGCGGCGGATGCGGCAACGAACGCGCCAAGCCTGCCCAGCCCGAATGACCGGCCGGGCATCGCCCTGATCGGTTGCGGCGGCCAGGGATCTGGCGATGCGATGAATGCCAGCGGTTATGGCGACGTCCTGGCCTTGTGCGACGTGAACCAGCAACATCTCGACGGCGCGGTGCGGCGGTTCGCCCGGAACGGCAAGACGCCCGACAAATACACGGACTTCCGCAAACTCCTAGAGCGGGACGATGTTCATATCATCGTGCAGGCGACGCCGGACCACTGGCATACGCTCGTCAACATCGCCGCCGCAAAAGCGAAGAAAGATATTTACGGCGAGAAGCCGCTCACGTTGACGGTGGACGAGGGCAGCCACCTGATCAAAGCCGTGCGCGACAATAAACTTATTTTCCAGACCGGCACGCAGCAGCGCAGCGACCGGCGGTTCCGCCTCGCGTGCGAACTGGTCCGCAACGGGCGTCTCGGCAAGCTTCAGGAAGTGGACGTGTGGGTTCCCGGCGGCCTGCGCCAAGGCTCGTTCCAGACCGGACAAGTGCCCCCGGCGACGCTGGATTTCGATTTCTGGCTCGGACAGGCGCCACAGGTGGAATATATGCACCAGCGCAGCGATTCCACCTTCCGGTGGTGGTGGGATTACGCCGGCGGACCTGTCACCGACTGGGGCGCGCATCACAATGACATCGCCCGTTGGGGCATTGGACAGGATGGTCCGATCAGCGTTGAAGCCACAGTGATTACTCCGCCGATTCCCGGCGGCTACACCACGCCCAGCGAATATTCAGCCACCCTGATGTGGGCCAATGGCATCAGGCAAACGGTGAGGACCACACTGGATGACGCTTGGACGGGTCAGATTCTCAAGCAGGATGGCCAGCGCAATGGCGTGAAATTCATCGGCTCCGACGGATGGATCTGGGTCAACCGCGACGGCATCTCCGCCAGCAAGCCCGAACTGCTCACCGACCCGCTGCCGGACAATGCGATCCATCTCGAAGTCAGCCGCAACCACATGGGCAATTTCATGGACAGTGTCCGGTCACGCAAAGACCCTATTGCCAAGGTGGAAGACGGCCACCGTTCCGCCGTCGTCGGCCATCTCATCGGCATCGCCCTGCGTGCCGGGAAAAAATACAATTGGGATCCGGCTCATGAAAAGTTCATCGGCGACGGCGCGGAAGAATCCAACCCGCACCTCGTCCGGCCGCAACGCGCGCCATATAATTACAACTTCGCAGGTTGACAACCTAGACGGAAAATCATTTTTTCAAACCCAGCGCCCACTCGATGCCGCCAAGAATGTGCTGCTGATACGCCTTGGCAACCGCGACGGAATTTTTCCGGTCCTTCATGTCCGGGCTGGCATCAATGATGTCGTCGCGGTGGCCAATGGCGGTGTAGAACACTTTTCCGTCGCCATAATTTTTGCACCAGGCTGCTGCGAAATGTCCCGGTGAGTAAGGTTTCTCCGGCTTGAGGTCAAGCGTCAGCAATTCGTGCACGTTGGTGGGATTATAATTTTTGAACTGGTAGACTTCCTCCAGCGCGACCGGCCACGTTTTGTCCAAATGCGCGGTGGCGGGATTTTGAGGATCATCATTTTCATATTCCACGCTCAATTGCGCTCCGTGATGGTCAAACTCACCGCCGAGCATTTCGATGTAGCCCGGCCAGCCGTGAAATGTGTCGCTCGCCGCGTGGATGCCGATGAACGCGTGGCCCGCTTTGATCCAGTCGAGAAAACCCTGTTTGTCGGGAATCGGCAGATTGCCCGTCGTGCTGGCAAAGACCACGCCGTCGTAGTTCTTCAAATTTTCCGGCGAGAGTTTTTGCAGGGCCGTTTTCAAGCTCGCTTCCCAGGCCTCCTCCGCCGTTTTGAAGGCGGCTTTCTGTTCGTCCGTCGCGTTCCCCCGCAAATTCGCCGGCTTGCCCGGCGGCTGCCGGACAAAATCCACCGTGAACTCACCGCTGTCCGACGCGAGTTGCGTCAGCATTTTTTCCAGCGTCGGAATCGAGGCGTGGCGGAAGACGGTCGTGGTCGTGACCACGAGCAATTTTTTAGGAGCATCCGCTGCGCGCAGCAGCAATGTCGGTTGCAGCGCCAGCGCGATTAACAATGTGAATAAAATGTGTTTTTTCATACGTCCGTGGTTTTGTTGTTTTGTAAAATTTTGATTTACTGTTCGCCGAGGTGCATCGAACGAATCCAAATGTTGCGATACCGGATCCCTGCGGCGTGGTCTCCTTGTATTCCGACAAAGACTTCGGGCGCATGTTTGCGCGCGTAATCGCCGGGCGATTTCCACGGCACGGCACCGATGCCGTCGGTGCAGCCCGCCAGCTCGTAGTGATCCTGGATGATGACGCCGTTTTGGATGACGGTGGCGACGGCTTTCTTCACCAACTCGCCTTGTTCGTTCCAGCGCGGCGATTCAAAATAAATATCGTAGGTCTGCCATTCGCCGGGCGGCAGGCAGGCGTTGACCAGCGGCGGCATCTGGCCATAAATCGCGCCCGC
>DATCDZ010000097.1:0-44116 GCA_036510395.1 Verrucomicrobiia bacterium | reverse complement strand
CCCCCGTCTTGGATTGCGTGTAGGCGAGCGTGCCTTCGCTCAAATTCACGTCCGCCCATGCCGCGCGGGCGTGCCGCAGTTCTGATGCACCTTTCAGCCGCGCAAATACGCCAGGCTCAAGTCTTGAGTCGCACGACGAAGTAAGGCTCGTTGGCCAGGTTCGCGTCGAAGCCGGGGAACAGGACCGAGCCGGGTTTTCCTTTGGCCAACCCAAAATAGTATTGCAGCGGGTAATCCGTCTGGGTGTAAGCAGCCGGGATGGTCCCTTGAAAATGGCCGCTCATCGCTTCCATTGGAACAACCTGCCAGGCGTCCGCCTGGTTAACGTGCCGGTAATATAGATTCACACTTCTGGTGTTCGCACCGCCTGTCTGTAAAACGAGGGTCATGGATTCTCCGGCGGCAAAGGTGCCCGGTGCTGTGTGACGGCAATTGGCGGCTGGCCGCGCCAGGCGCTTTTGGACCGTGGCAATGGCTTCAGATGCAGAGTCTGGGTGGGTTGGCGTTCCGATAACCCCGCCTTTTTTCATGGCCGCGATGTCAATGTCTATTCCCTTGAGCCGGTCTTTCCAGTGTCCGCGAAGGCGGGCACCGCGACCGTAGGTGAGATCGGGTTTGTAAATGGGAGTCGCGACCGCGGCCAATTCAGACCAGGCCTGCCGCGCGCTGTCATACTGGGCCAGTGCCGCAGTCTTGGCGTTGATGTCGCCGGTCTTTTGGTAGATGGCCCATAATACCGCGCTGCGGAATTTTCTGCCGAAGAACAATCCCATGCCTGCTTGAATGGCGACGTCCGCTTCAAGACGGCGAAAGGCTGGATCGTTTGGCTTGGAAACACGGCTCTTCGCTTTGGCGAGATTTGACATCGCCGCGTTTCCCCAATCTTCGAGCCACTGTGCGACCTCGATGGGGAAGTATTTGTTTTGTTCAAAGGCGGTTCCGTTCAGAAGATGTTCGGCGTAGGCATCTATCCCCAGAAATAATTGTGGATCAAACGAGGTGGATGCTCCCGTGAGCGTATTTGTATCTGATAAATTCGTCCCTCCGGCAACGATCGGGATATTCGAATAGATCTCCGGCCAATAGACCTGGTTGGCGACACCCACGGCGTGATACATTGTGACCAGGGGAAGAACGCGGCTGGCGTTGCCCAAGGCATCTTCGACCGGTTGTTGGGCCGACGCGCCAAATTTCCTTGCCAGATAGCGGCGCCAAGCCTGGGGATCCGTATCCGGATTGTAAAGAAGCCGTCCCCACACCCGGTAGGTATAAAGGAATTTCTGATAATCGTAAGCGGGATTCAAAGTGGCATCGAGATAGCCACACCGGCCACCCGCAGTTCCGGATCCCTCGCGGCCTTTGAACGACAGCGGCTCACACCACTCCACCCCGTCACTGTCGCAAAAGCTGGAGGCGCGACCGAAACCAGCAGCGAAGACCGGGTCGCCCCAAAGGAGCATCCGCTGGGTTCCCGGCCAGATACGATGAAGGACTCCGAAGTTCCGGTGCTCCTTCAGGAAATTTGCGTATCCGTAACGAGAGGCCTGCCCGTTCAGAATCGTGGTGTTCGGCCTGTTGCTTCGCTCGCTCGCGCGAAGTGAAGCCTCGTGATAGGGCAACCCCTGATGTTCGGCGACGTATTTGGGAGAGACGACCGCGCGCATTCCCGTCGCGGCGGCGGCGTCAATGTGTTCTTGATAACACTCTTTGCCGTGCATGTCTATTTCGAGAGCCCGTCCGACCTTCGGAAACGCCTCGAACAAGG
This sequence comes from Verrucomicrobiia bacterium, assembly GCA_036510395.1. Classification (GTDB taxonomy): domain Bacteria; phylum Verrucomicrobiota; class Verrucomicrobiia; order Limisphaerales; family UBA11358; genus UBA11358. Next base: position 42,351 of record DATCDZ010000097.1, on the reverse strand, counting down.
TTTTCCAAAAATCATAGCTGCCAGTGGGGATGCCGCTCTCGCTGTGAACGCGGAACGTCACTCCCGTGATCTCCGGGCACGCCTTCAAAATCGCCTCCAAAGCATCACGGCAATAGGGCGCATGATTGGCCCTCGACAATCCCTCGATGGGATAATTGGCGCCGGCGCCGTAAGCATAGGCGTGCGACCAAAGGCCCAACTGGAACTGGAGTCCCCGCCGGGCGCATTCCTGGCCGATGAACTTCAACATCTGCAAGTTGGCATCCCGCTCCGCAGCCGGAAGGTTCCTGGCGGAGACGCCGCTGTATTCCGGCAATGAAACCAGGAACGGATAGGCAAAGAATAGATACACTTCCGGGCTGCCGCCGGGAGTCGAATTGTAGGCCAGACCAAGACATAAATTAAACCGGTTGAACCGCCCGGCCGCGAGCATGGAAAGATATTCAGTCCAGAACGACCGGTCATTAAACCAGGGTTTGTCCTCCACCTCGCTCTGAAACGAGCGGCACATGGACCGTGTTTTGTTATGGGGCTGTTCGATGATCGCAGGATTGACTTTCAGCGCCGCCGTCAGCGAGTCTGAATACAGCAGGCGATCTGCGAGTTCGAGCAACGCGTAGACCATTCCCCCCGCATCGTTGCCGCTCACCAGCAAGACAGGCCGGCCGGAAGCGGTGCCTCGCGCAAGAAGAAGCGCCTCGGCAGCCGGGGGCATGATTATTTTCTCGCCGCCAATGATTTCTTGTGCGACTGGATTTCCTGCGGAAGCCACCACGACAACTTGATCTCCGGCGGGAGCCTGCACGACGGCTGAAACCAGGCGCACTTTGGCGCCGAGAGATTGGAAAGCCTGCTTGAGCTGTTCAATCGCCCATTGAGGCGGGACGCTCGATGCGATGGCATCGTTGTCAAACGTCACAATAGATATGCCGCCCGCATCTCCGGAAAGAATCCGGCAGGACATTTCAGTCATGGCAAGTCCTGCCAGACCCAGACCGAGTGATGTTTGCTTCAAGAAACGCCGGCGGGTGGTGACATATTTGTTCATGTTGATGCAAATGATTTTGCTGGTTTAACCATGGTTAATTCGGGACGCGATGTCAATGTAAGCGAATCAGGCCGGGGCTTTCAAGGCACGGGTTTCATTTTCCTCCTGGGTGCTTGATTGTTCATACTCTTTGGCGTGGTTTGCGGTTTCATTTGTGCGAGGAGGGTTCGGTAGATTCCATTCATCTTGCAGCAGTCTGCACTGGCAGGAAAATTCCAAAAAATCGCATGAAAATTGTCTGGAAAGTCAACACCAAATTCACAAATGTTGATTCTATTGGATTTTAATGGCGACCCTACCGGGAATCGAACCCGGGCTACATCCGTGAAAGGGATGTGTCCTAACCGCTAGACCATAGGGTCGCAAAGAGCGCGACAATATAATCATCCGCAACGCGCTGTCACGCAAATTCACGTTTGCTTCACCTCGTTTTTTCCAATACTCTGGCGAACTGATGAAGGTTTTTATTGATGGCAAATATGTCAACGAGCGCGACGCAAAAATCTCCGTGTTCGATCATGGACTGCTTTACGGCGACGGGATTTTTGAGGGCATCCGCGCCTACAACGGCCGCGTGTTCAAATTGAAGGAGCACATTGACCGGTTGTTTTGTTCCGCGAAGGCGATCATGCTCGGACTTCCGATGTCGCATTCTGAATTGATGAGGGCGACAGTTGAGACCTGCCGGAAAAACAAATTGCGCGACGCCTACATCCGTTTGATCGTGACGCGCGGCGTGGGAACGCTTGGCTTGAACCCGCGCACTTGCAAAAAACCGTCCGTCATCATCATCGCCGGAACGATCCAGCTTTATCCGCCGGAATTTTATGCAAAAGGCCTGATCATCATCACCGTGCCGACGACGCGCAGTCTGCACAGCGCGCTCAACCCGGCCATCAAGTCGCTGAATTACCTCAACAACATCCTCGCGAAGATTGAGGCCAACAACGGCGGCTGCGAGGAGGCGGTGATGTTGAACGCGGAAGGTTTCGTGGCCGAATGCACGGGCGACAATTTGTTCATCGTGAAAAACAGCGAGCTGTTCACGCCGCCGCTTTCGGCGGGCGCGCTTTACGGCATCACGCGGCAGACGGTGATCGAACTGGCGCAGGCCGCCAGCCTGAAAGTTTCCGAGCCGAACCTGACGCGCTACGATTTGTTCAACGCGGATGAATGTTTCCTGACCGGCACGGGCGCGGAACTGATCCCGGTGGTGAAGATTGACGGCCGCGTCATCGGCGGCGGCAAGCCGGGCGCGCTCACGCGCAAGCTCGTGGCAGACTACCGCGCCTTGACGAAAGTTTCGGGTGAACCAATTTAATTATGCGAAATCAAAGTGCTTTCATTGAACTTGCTCAAAGTTCTTGCCAAAGCGGGCAAACCATTGACCTCAAGCATAACCCGCTTTACTCGTCTTAAACCTTTTAGAAAAGCAAGCGGCCTGAAAGTGTTTCGGAAGTTTCATCATGAAAGTCACGCTTAACTGGCTCAAACAATACGTTGATTTCAACTGGTCGCCCGAGGAATTGACCGGGCGGCTCACCATGCTCGGCCTCGAAGTCGAGGGCGTGCGGAAAATCTCCGGCGCGTTCGACGGCATCGTCGTCGCCCAAATCCTCGCGCGCGACCCGGTGCCCGGCTCGGACAAACTTTCTGCCTGCAAAGTCAACGACGGCAAAGGCGAGCGCACCATTATCTGTGGCGCGCAAAACCACAAGCCCGGCGACAAGGTCCCGCTCATCCTGCCGGACTTCGCGCTGCCGCTGAAGCCCGGTGACAAGGAGCCGTTCGTCATCAAGGAACGGAAAGTTTTCGGCATCACGAGCCAGGGCATGATGTGTTCGCCGCAGGAACTCGGCCTGCCGGACAAAGTTGACGGTCTTTTGATTTTGCCTGCCGATGCGCCCGTCGGAAAACCGTTCGGCGAATATCTCGGACGCAGCGGCGGCGACGTGGTTTATGATCTCGAAGTCACGCCGAACCGCCCGGATTTGAACAGCGTCATCGGCATCGCCCGCGAAATTGCGGCAGTCACCGGCAATCCGCTGAAAATTCCTGCCGTCGGTGGGGCGAGCGTCCTCGCGAGCCGAGCTTCGGAAACAAATGCGGCTCGTCAGGAGCCTCGCCCCACCAGCGAACTGGTTTCCGTCCGCATCGAAGACGCGGAACTTTGTCCGCGCTACACGGCGCGTGTCGTCAAAGGCGTGAAGATTGGCCCCAGCCCGGAGTGGCTGCGCTCGACGCTGGAAAAAGTCGGCATCCGCAGCATCAGCAACGTCGTGGACGTGACGAATTATGTCATGCTCGAAACCGGCCAGCCGTTGCACGCGTTCGATTATCACCTGATCGCCAAAGGCAAAGATGGCAGGCCGGCCATCGTCGTGCGCCGCGCAGTTGCGGGCGAGAAATTCAAGACGCTCGATAATCAGGAGCGCACGCTCACCAACGAAATGTTGCTCATCGCTGACGAACAAAAAGGCATTGCGCTCGCCGGCGTCATGGGCGGAGCAAACACGGAAATTATCAACGACACAAAAGACGTGCTCATCGAGAGCGCCTATTTTTCGCCTGTGAACATCCGCCGCACGAGCAAGCAGCTCGGCCTGCGCAGCGAGTCCAGCTACCGCTTTGAGCGCGGCGCGGATGTGAACATTTGCGACTGGGCCAGCCAGCGTGCAGTGCAACTGATTTTGGAAACGGCGGGCGGCGAATTGGCCGATGGCGTCGCGGACGATTATCTCAAGGCCGCCGAACCAAAGCAAATCACCCTGCATTTTTCAAAGACGAAGGATTTGCTCGGCGTCGGCATCTCGCACGCGGACCAAATTGGCTTTCTCACCAAACTTGGGCTGTCCATCGCAAAACAGGAGCCTGGCGAATGCACGTTCACGATTCCGTCATGGCGCGTGGATTTGAAACGCGAGGTGGATTTGATTGAAGATGTCGAACGCCTTTACGGCGTGGAGAAAATCCCGGCCACGCCGCCGCGCGGTGCGCTTGGCGCGAACGCGTTTGATCCGGTCTATGATCAGATTGCCGAAGCGCGCCGCATTCTCGCGGGTCTCGGCTTGAACGAAACGCAAGGCCAGACGTTGATTTCACAATCTGAAGCTCTCGATGTGACGCCCGAAACAATTGTCAGGCTCGCCAATCCATTAAGTTCTGACATGGACGTTTTGCGACCAAGTTTGTTGCCGGGATTGATCCATTCGTTGCGGCACAATGTCTCCCGGAAAAATTACGACGTGGCGCTGTTTGAAATCGGCCGCGTTTTCAATTCGCAAAATGGCGCGGCGAATGAAGAACGCCGGGTGGCGATAGCCTTGACCGGCCAGTGCGCGCAACGCTTCTGGAGCGGCACCGAGCGCGACGCCAAGTTTGACGTTTTCGATTTGAAAGGTCTGGTCGAGGAATTTCTCGAACACTTCGGCTTGCGGGGAATTGCTTTCGTTCGACGCGCCGAAAGCACGCCGCTGTTTCTCGAATCTGCGACGATTGCGCTCGGCGGCAAACTGACGCTGGGAGAAATTGGGCAGCTTTCGCCCGCGCTGGCAAAAAAATCCGATTTGCGCGACGCCGTTTTTCTTGCGGAGTTGAATCTTGATCAACTGCTCGCGCGGCGGAATCCGGCCAAATCGTTCAAGCCGCTGCCGCAATTCCCATCCATCCGCCGCGACGTGGCGATGCTGGTGCCGGAGGCGACGACGCACGAAGCGGTTTTGCAAACGGTCAGGAAAACCAAGCCCGCAAATCTCGAAACGGTGGAGTTGTTCGACGTGTTTCGCGGCAAAAATGTTCCCGAAGGGCAAAAGAGCATGGCTTACGCGTTCATTTACCGCTCGCTGGAAAAAACCCTGACGGACACCGAGGTCAATGCTGCTCATGCGAAAATTGTGGAGGCGTTCAAGCAAAACCTTGGCGCGGCGGTTCGGGAATAGTTTTTGCAGGACTTGTTTGCAGGCTTGGAGCGGGTGAAGCCGGGCATCAAAAATGCGTGCACCACCAATTGGAAACGTCCCGTGCCGCCGTGAATAAAATTCCCGCGCTCCGTTGAATTCAATTTCCGCCGCAGGACATCATCAAGCGCGCGGATGAAATCCATGACGCTCTTCCAACCCTGGGCTGATGGATTTGAATCCGGTTGGGATTCGCAAACCGGAGCGCCGTCAGGCGCGGCATGGTTGTAGCATCCAGAATCAAACAAGGTTTCAAGCTCCGTTTGGTGGCCGTGCGCCAGCACCGGAATATGCCGCCCCGACGGGGCTGGGGAATTGGATGGCGCGGATGGCTGCAAAGGTTTCGCTTCTGACGAACCGGCGAACCGGCGGTAAACATTACGCACACAATTTACGAACAATTGCCTCTAACTCTACAACCGAAATTTGATACTGATTCAACCCGGATGGCCCTTGTGGTTTGCTGCGTAAAAATCCTGTCGGTGTTTTTTCTTTTTGAAGTAAAGAAAAGTGTTGGATGCAAACCTCAAATTTCTTCTTTGCTGAATCGCTTTTATGCACCACCGCGTTCCGAATATTATGAAGTCGGTTTATTAGAAATTTTTCTTTTTCTTCCAACTTTGAAAATGGTTCTCCCTTGTTCAAAAACCGAGCGGCTCTTTCTGTTGTCTTGTCGAGCGGCAACCAGTCTAAATATTTTCTACCCTCAAATAAAACTTCACGAGTAAGTGAGTTGGGGATTATTTCAATGCGTCGCTTGGTTGATGGAATGGTGGAAGCATGAGTTCCTTCCAGAATACTTAAAAACACATCTTCGATTAGCGCCTCAAATTCGGTGAATGCATTTAGAAAAAGCCCCGCGTAAACCTGTTCAACATCTTCAATAGTTACCTCATTGCGAAGTAACAGGCCTTCTACCTTGCTTCGCGTTGCTTCCAGCGATTTGATGCTGGCGGTATACTCCAGCGCAAATGCCGACAGCGGGTTTTGACTAGGCATGGCTGGCTAGTTTTTTAAGATAATTGAAAAGATGCGTGCGCTCTTTTGGATTTGTTGTGCGCCGATCTGTGGAATCCAACACGTCTTGGGGAGCAATCCGGTTTTTAATTCGATCGCTCGCTAGTTTTATTGCTGACACTTGAGCGGTGCTTAACGATTTCCCTTTGGCTTTCTTCGTCAAAACTGTGTCGAAGCCGATTGTGGAATCATAAACAAACATGAGAAACGTATAAACCAAGGTCTTCTTGAAAAAGACAAAATCTGAAAAATCAGAGCTGAACTTTTCATCAACTTGATCCATGACAAACCTAAACCGATGTTCAATCTCTATGCGCTCGTCAAATTCTTCGTCGTATTTTTCGTAAGCATTGTCAATACGAGCAGCAGATTTTCCAGCTATTTTCTCATCGAGAATAGAAAGGATGCATTCAGAGGTAAATTCAACCTCCGACATTCTAGCAATGTCATCTTCAGTGAAAATCTTCCATTGCCTCCATCTATGTAATTGCTCTGCTGCGAGAGAATAAGCGCACGATTTGAATTCACCAAAATGACCAGCATTTCTTAATTCCTGCTTTGTGAGCGAATAATTGGTGGCGTTCATCCGACGAAAGATTTGAATCACTTCTCGGTCGTCTATGTTTGAAGGGAGAACGTGGACGCTGAATTCGTAATCAAGAATGGCACGCTTGGTTTCAGCGTCTAATTCTTTGAATTTTTTTCCTGCCAATTCTGCGTTATGAGTTTTCTTAACTACAAAAGCATCTCGTTCCTCGTTAAAATCGGCCAACAACTCTGGCACAACAAAACTCAAAACCGTTCTCAAGCGTTGCTGACCGTCAATTACTTCACGAACTGACTCAAAGTTATTTGGGTCTGTGCGTCTGTCTCGCAAAAAAATAATTGGGATGGGCAGGTTTCTGGCAATCGTATCAATCAGGTAAGATTTAGCGCCAGGTTTCCAAACGGAACGCCGTTGGAATTCAGGTGAAAGGACAAGCGACTTTGCCTTTTGCCACGCAATGAAATCTGCAACTTTGAAAAATGATTTTTGCATTTGCATAATTTTTTTGGCTTTCGTTTTTTTAATTCTTCGCCGTCGCCAATTCCTCCTCAAAATCCACGATCTCTTTGATCTGCACCAGAAACCAGCGGTCAATTTTCGTGAGGTTGAAAATTTCTTCAGCGCTTTTTCGCCTTTGGTTTGTCGTCGTCATCGTATTTTACATGGAAACCAATTTCACGTCGCTTGGATTCCGGCGGTGACATTAACTGCCGGATGGCATCAAAGACAACTTTGAATTGCGCGTCATATTTCTTTTCCATCGCGTCGAGCTTGCGCGAGAGTTCAGCGTTGGACAAAAGGAGTTGCCGCAATCGCACAAACGCGCGCACGACTTGCACACTCGTTTGTGCCGCGCGTTCGCTGTTCAAAACATTCGCCAGCATCAATGCGCCGTGTTCGGTAAAAGCGTAGGGCAAATGCGGTGAAAATTTAAGGCGAGTGAGGTGGTCACAATTTGTGACCACCTCTGATTTTTCTACGTCCGTCAATTGAAACATGAAATCGGTTGGAAAACGAGCAACATTGCGTTTGACGGCCTGATTCAAAACTTTCGTTTCGACGCCGTAAAGTTCAGCCAAATCGCTGTCGAGCATAACTTTTTCGCCTCGAATGAGCAGGATTGCTTTTTCGATTCGCTCAACTGGAATCAAGCTGATCGGTCCGTTCATTTTTGCTTTTCTTACTTTTAAGATCACGAACTGTGACCTTAATCTTTTTAATTCTTCACCGTCGCCAGTTCTTCCTCAAAATCCACAATTTCTTTTATCTGCACCAGAAACCAGCGGTCAATTTTCGTGAGGTTGAAAATCTCCTCGATGCTGAAGCCGGCGCGCAGGGCGTGGCGGATGAAGAAAATTCTTTCCGCGTTCGGCACGGAAAGTTTTCGCGAAATCACGTCGCGCGGGAGGATGTCGCGGTCGCCATAGACTTCCGTGCCGATGCGCCACGGTTTGCCGTCGCCGCCCAAACCGCTACGGCCAATCTCCAGCGAGCGCAGGCATTTTTGCAGGCTTTCCTTGAACGTGCGGCCGATGGCCATCGCTTCGCCCACGCTTTTCATCTGCGTAGTCAACGTCGGGTCGGCTTGCGGAAATTTTTCAAACGCGAACCGGGGGATTTTCGTGACGACGTAATCAATGCTCGGCTCGAAGCTCGCGGGGGTTTCGCGCGTGATGTCGTTCTTCAATTCGTCGAGCAAATAACCAACGGCAAGTTTCGCGGCGATTTTTGCGATGGGAAATCCCGTTGCCTTTGACGCGAGCGCGGAGCTGCGGCTGACGCGCGGGTTCATCTCGATGATGACCATGCGGCCGTTGTCGGGATTCACGCCGAACTGAATGTTCGAGCCGCCGGTCTCGACGCCCACGGCGCGAATGACGGCGAAACTTTGGTCGCGCATGATTTGAAATTCCTTGTCGGTCAAAGTTTGAATTGGCGCGACGGTAATTGAGTCGCCGGTATGCACGCCCATCGGATCAAAATTTTCAATGGAGCAAATGATGACGCAATTGTCCGCGCGGTCGCGCATTACTTCCATCTCGTATTCCTTCCAGCCGAGCAGCGATTCTTCAATGAGAATTTCGTTCACGGGCGAAAGTTCAATTCCATTTTTCGCAATCGCTTCAAATTCTTCCTGATTGTAACCAATGCCCCCGCCCGTGCCGCCGAGCGTGAACGCGGGCCGGATGATGAGCGGGAAACGGCCAATCTTTTTTGCGACGTCGCGGGCTTCGTCAAGATTGTGCGCGACACCGGAAATTGGAACGTCGAGACCGATTTGCAACATGAGTTCCTTGAACGCAAAACGGTCTTCGCCTTTGTGGATGGCTTCGGGCTTTGCACCGATCATTTCGACGCCATATTTTTCGAGAACGCCGGAACGGTGCAAAGCCATTGCCGTGTTCAATGCGGTCTGGCCGCCGAGGGTCGGAAGCAGAACGAGTTTGTGCGGTAGGACAGGCGTCGCGCCTGTCTCCATTTTTTTATTTTTTTCAGTTTGAGACAGGCGCGACGCCTGTCCTACGAGTTTTTCAATTTCCTCTTTTTCGCGCACGATGATTTTCTCCACGCATTCGGGCGTGATCGGCTCGATGTAGGTGCGGTCGGCGAACTCCGGGTCGGTCATGATGGTGGCCGGGTTGGAGTTGATGAGGACGACGCGATAGCCTTCTTCGCGGAGCGCTTTGCAGGCTTGCGTGCCGGAATAATCGAATTCGCACGCCTGGCCGATGATGATCGGGCCGGCGCCGATGATGAGGACGCTGTGAATGTCAGTGCGCTTGGGCATTTTGAAATTTATGATTACGATTGCCGCTTTGTGATTTGAAAAATCGCATCGCCAAACGGCAGGAGATTGAACACGAATCAAACGCGGAGTGAAAGAAAATTGACGCCGCCGGTTTGAAACTTTCGGCCTCCGGCGGTTTTAGATGATAACCATTTATGGCGGAATTTTCCTACAAAGCGCGGCGGCGCACCGGCGAACTGGTCGAGGGCGTCCTTGACGTGCAGGATCGTCCGGCGGCGCTGGCGCAAATCACGCGGCTGGGGCTTTTTCCAATCACGGTGGACTCGGCGAAGGCGGGCGCGGCGGCAAATGGCAGTCGTGACGGGCAGAAAACGGATTTGCTCGCGTTGCTGCCGCCGGCGTTGCGCGCGCAATTGACCAAAAAACGCAAACCGAAGTTGCAGGAGCTGGCGACGTTCACGCAGCAACTGGCGAACCTGCTGCAATCAGGAATGCCGCTGACGGTCGCGCTCGGCAGCATGACACATCTGGAGTCGAAGGGAATTCCCGCCGAGATTACCCGCGAGTTGAAGCAGGAAGTGACCGAGGGCAAAGGCTTGTCCGACGCGATGGCAAAACAGCCGCGCATTTTTTCGGATTTGTATGTCAACATGGTCAAGGCCGGTGAATCGAGCGGCTCGCTCGTGGAGGTGCTGCGGCGCATGGCGCATCATTTCCAGCAGTTCGCCGAGGTTCAGGCGAAGTTCACTTCCGCGCTGGTTTATCCGGCGCTGGTGGTCTGCATGGGCGTTGTGCTGGTCGCGTTTTTCATGTTCTTCATGATGCCGGAGTTCACAACCATCTTCAACGGGTTCGGTGTCCAGTTGCCGCTGCCGACGCGGATGCTGATGGCCTTCAGCACGTTTCTCATCCGCTTCTGGTGGCTGCTGGGATTGATCGTCGTCGTCGCGGTCATTTTATTTTTCCGCTTCAAGGCGAGCGAAGCCGGCGGACGCATGATGGACGAATGGAAAATGAAGGCCCCGGCGTTCGGCAAAGTCGTCAAATTAAACCTGTTCGGGCAGTTCTCGCGGACGCTCGGCACGCTCCTGCAAAACGGCGTCCCGGTTTTGACCGCGCTGAAAATCACCGAGCAGGTCATGCCCAACCGCCTCATCAAGGAGGCCGTTTCCAAGACGCGCGACGCGGTCACGGACGGCAAGACGCTTGCGCAGCCGATGGCGCAAAGCAAAATTTTCCCGCAACTGATGATTGACCTCGTGCGCATCGGCGAGGAAACGGGCGACGTGCCGGGCGCGCTGAACAATCTCGCCGACACTTACGAGGGCGAACTGCAAATCGCCCTGCGCCTGATGACGCAGCTCATCGAGCCGGTGCTGATCGTCGGGATGGGCGTCGTCGTGGGTTTCCTGCTGTTCAGCATTTTCCTGCCGCTGTTCCGGTTGATTTCATCCATTCATTAGCCTCGCGATGCAAACGGCCGCTGCCAGAAAAAATCCCCGCCGACGGGCGTTCACGCTGATTGAAATAATGATTGTCGTGGGCATCATCGGCCTCATGGCGGCGATTGGCGTGCCTTCAATCCTCCAGTCGCTGCACAAGGAAGGGATGCGCAAGGCCGTGGACGACTTGGTGGATGTTTGCAGCGACGCACGGGCGCACGCCATTCTCTCCGGACAAACCGCCGACGTGACGTTTCATCCGGCGGACAAGACTTTTGCGTCGTCCGGCGGAAAATCGGGGACGCTGCCCGCCGGCGTGGATTTCGCGATGCTCGACATCAACCTGATGGATTTCAGCCAGTCGGACGTGGCGCGCGTGCGGTTTTTTCCGAACGGCACCTGCGACGAGATGACGGTTGTGCTTCATTCCGCCGCCGACTGGCGCAAGATCACGCTGGAATTTTCCACCTCGATCGCAACCGTCAGCGACGTGAACAAATGAAAATGGAAATGAAGATTCACGCGCGCGGACAAAAGGCGTTTTCACTTTTGGAGTGCATGATCGCCATCGCCGCGTTTTTCATCGCCGTGGGGGCGATCCTGTCCCTCGTCTCGCAGTCGCTTCAAAATGCGCGATATTTGCAGCGGCCGATGGTGGATGCGGGAATGCTGGCGTCGGAGCTTTCGCTGACCAACAAGCTGGTCGAAGGCTCGGAATCCGGCGACTTTGGCGACGCGTATCCCGGCAGCACCTGGACGGCGACCACGACGGAAGTCTTGTCAAACAAACTGTTTGAAGTGGACTACACCGTGCAGCCCGCGGGCAACTCACGTCCCGAAAAAATGAGCGTCCTTTTTTTCCGGCCGCGATCACCGGCAGGCACACTGGACGGGGGGATTGCTGGAAAATGAAAACTTTTGATCAGGAGCCGGGAGCCGCTCGACGCGCCTTCACGCTGGTTGAACTCATGGTCGCCATCATGATTTTCGCGCTCATCGTGGCGGCGGTCTATTCGACGTGGTCCGTCATTTTGAAATCGTCGCAGGTCGGGCGAGCCGCCGCCGCGCACGTCCAGCGCCAGCGCATCGCCGTCCGCACCCTTGAGGATTCGCTTACCTGCATCCAGTCGGTGCAGTCCTCGGTGCAATATTATTATTTCAGCGTCACCAACGGCGACCAGCCGTCGTTGAGCTTCGTGTCGCGCGTGCCGGACATTTTTCCGCGCAACGGAAAGTTCGGCGACTTCAACCTGCGGCGGCTCACCTTCTCGGTGGAGGCGGATGCGAACCAGGTGAAAAACCTCGTGCTGCGGCAGAATCCGATTTTGATGGACATGGACTCGGACGAGCAAAGCACGCCGCTCATCCTCGCGCGCGACGTGAAGAGTTTCGGCACCTCATGCTGGGACAGGAACACGCTGTCCTGGGACGACGAATGGGACGCAACCAATTCCATCCCGCCGATGGTGCGCATCACGCTCACCCTCAACGGCGGCGACCCGTCATCGCCCGCGCTCACCATCACGCGCGAAATCGCCATTCCGTCCGAAACCATGCCGACCGTGGCGCAAATGGGCGTGCCTGGCAGCAACATCCCGAATGCGCCGCCGCCGCCAACACCTCCAGGCCAAAAATGAATTTTTCCGCGCGCAAAAAAAATTCCCGCTTCGGCATCGCGCTCATCGTCGTGATGATTGCGATTGTCATGTTCACCATGCTGGCGGCGGCGTTCGCGTTTTCGATGAAGGTCGAGACCCGGCTCGCGCAAAGAGCCGACAACGAGCAGCAGTTGCTCTGGCTCGGACGCTCCGGCGTCGAATACGCGCGCTGGATTTTGTCGCAGTCTATGTCCATTCCAAGCGAACCTTACGATTCGCTGAACCAGATCTGGGCGGGCGGCCCCGGCGGCCCGGGCGAAACCAACAGCCCGCTCGCCGGAATTTCCATGAACAATTTTCCCGTTGGCGACGGGACCATCTCCATCAAAATCACCGACCTCGAACGCAAGGCCAACATCAACACCGCCAGCGCCCTGATGTTGCAGCAGACGCTCACGGTCATGGGCGTGGACGCCGACAGCCTTTCCGTGGTGTCCGATTCCATCCAGGACTGGCGCAGCCCGCCCGCCCCGCCGCGCGTCGCCGGCGCGGAAAATGATTATTACCAGAGCTTGAGCCCGCCGTATTACGCCAAGAACGCGCCGATTGACGATTTGTCCGAACTGCTACTCGTCAAGGGCGTCACGCCGGAAATGTATCACGGCAGCAGTTCGACAAATTACGAGATCGCCAACTTTCAGCGTCCCAAACTCGGATTCGGCACGTCGCCCGGCGAGGCGCCGGATTATCCGTTCGGGCTGGCGGACGTTTTCACGCCCGTTTCCTCCGGGAAAATCAACATCAACACCGCCGACGTCAACGTGCTCCAGATGATTCCCGGCGTGGACACCAACGCCGCCGCCGCCATCATCGAGCAGCGCGCCGGCCCCGACGGCGTGGACGGCACGGACGACGACACGCCCTACCACACCGTCGGCCAGATCAACGCCGCCGGGGTCAGCCCTCAGGCCATCGCGCAGTTGAACAACTACTGCACCGTGCGCAGCTCCACGTTTGAAGTGGACATCACCGCGCACATCGGCGATTCCAGCCGCCAGTTCGTCGCGATCCTCCTGCGCAACTTCGGCGCGGACATCCGGGTCTTGAGATTTTACTGGAAATGATTTTTGCAGCCGCCATATTGATTGCAACCGCCCATGAAACCGCGCTTTTCAAATCAACAAAGTCACGCGATGACGCTCACGGAAATGTTGGTGGTCATTGTTGTGCTGGCTTTGCTTGTGGTGGTTCTTTTGCCAGCGCTCCGCCCACACACAGAACCTGTCCACCGCTCCTATTGCGTCAACAATTTGAAGGAAATCGGCCTTTCATATTATATTTGGTCAGAAGACCACCAAAGCAAATTTCCCATGCAAGTTTCTGTGACAAATGGTGGCGCAATGGAATTGATTGCCACAGGAAATGTTGCCGCTTGTTTTCAAGTCATGTCGAACGATTTGTCCACGCCAATAATTTTGATTTGCCCGCAAGACACGAATCATTTTTTCGCAACGAATTTTTCCACCGGTTTTTCCGCCAAGAACATCAGTTACTTCGTCGGCTTGGACGCAAACACAAATTCTCCCCAAGCATTTCTTTCCGGCGACGACAATTTTGCCATTAGCGGCGCTCCCGTAAAATCCGGCTTGTTGAAGCTTTTAACAAATTCACCAATAGCTTGGAACAATCCACGTCACACTTCTTACAAATCTCATTTTTGGACTCCGGCGAATTATAAATCTGTCGGCTATATTAATTTTGCTGACGGAAGCGTTCAGGAAGCAACGTCATACGAATTGGATGATTATCTCCATCAAACCGGACTCGCCACCAACCGCCTCGCGATTCCGTAAAACTGGTTCTGGACAAGGTTTCTTGCCGCAAGCAAAATCAATCCGTGAAACGAACAAGAAGGCAGGCGAACTCAATCCTTTGGATCGAGGCATTTGGCTTCACATTGATCATCGCGCTTTCGTGGCTGACGGAAGCGTTGCGCATCCCGCATTATCTTTTCGGCGAACCGTTCGCGCCGGACTTGCGACGTGCGATGTTGCGCACCGTCGTATTGCTGGCGATCTGGGCGTGGGTTCATTTTCTGACGCGGCGGCTGCTCAAACGATTGCATCATCTTGAGGAATATCTGCGCATCTGCGGCTGGTGCCGGAAGGTGGAACACGACGGCAAATGGATGCCGATGGAAAACTATTTCAACTCCAAATTCGCCACCAAAACCTCCCACGGCATGTGCCCGGAATGTCTGCAAATGAAAAAAGACGAACTGAACGAAAATCAGCCTTCAATTATTGAACAATGAAACGGGCGGGAAGTTTTTCCGCGCGTGTTCAACACGCCCGTCTGGAAAACTTGACTCGGCATGGTCGCCTGCGCGCCGAAACTTTTTTTAGGAATTTATTCGATGCTGGAAAATCCTTTCGTCGAGAAACATCTCGGCGTCCGGCACGCCTTAACCGTATTTGATCCAGTCAAATCGTCTTGGAATGTCTCCGCTCATTCGCCGCGCCCAGCGTGTTGTCGAAACACATCGCAATGTTGCGGATGAAGAGGCGGCCGGCGTCGGTCACTTCGAGTCCGCCGGGTTGGAACTTCACCAAGCCGTCAGCGGCGAACGGCGCGAGTGACGCGAGTTCCTTTTCAAAATGCTGCTCGAAGTTGATGCCGAGTTTTTGCGACATCGCGGCGAAGTCGAGCGAGAGGTCGCACATGGTCCGCATGATGGTTTCGCGGCGCATTTTGTCCTCGTCGGTCACGAAATACGCCTTGTGCAGCGGCACGTTGCCGGCGTCCACGGCGGCCTGCCATTTCGGCAGATCCTTTTCGTTCTGCCAGTAGGCGTCGGGGATTTGCGAAATCGCGCTCATCCCAAATGAATAAATATCCGAACCGGCGCGCGTGCTGTAACCTTGGAAATTTCGCTGAAGCTTTTTCTCGCGTTGCGCAATGGCAAGCTCATCGGTCGGCTTCGCGAAATGATCCATGCCGATGTAGACATATTGGCCGTCCGCCGTGAGCCGTTCGATGACGAGCTTGAGGACTTCCAGTTTGCTTTCCGGCGTGGGCAGGATTTTTTGCTCCAGGATTTTTTGCGACGGCTTGATCCACGGCACGTGCGCGTAGCTGAACACGGCGAGCCGGTCGGGTTTCATTTTCAGCACAATATCGAGCGTTTCGTTGAACGACTCCGGCGTCTGGAACGGCAGGCCGTAAATCAAATCAAGGTTGATCGAGCCGTAGCCTAGCTCGCGCATCCAATCCATCGCCTGCTGCGTCATTTCGCGCGGCTGGATGCGGTGAATCGCCTCCTGCACCTTGGGGTTGAAATCCTGCACGCCCATCGAGGCCCGGTTGAAACCGATTTCACGCAAAGCGACCATGTGCTCGCGCGTGAGCCGGCGCGGATCAACTTCGACGCTTGCTTCAGTGTCCGGTGAAAACGTGAAATGCCGGTGGATGATTTCGCCGAGCCGTCGGATTTCGTCCGGCCGCAAAAAAGTCGGCGACCCGCCGCCGAAATGGAGTTGAACGGTCTTGCGTTCGCGGTTCAGCATCGGCGCCATTTTTGCCGCTTCGCGGCCCAGCGCCTCGACGTAAGCCATGCCTTGCGTGTGATTCAGCGTGATGACGGTGGTGCAGCCGCAGAACCAGCAGAGCGTTTCGCAGAACGGGATGTGAAAATACACCGACAAATCGCGCGGCGTGCGGTTGTTGTCAGCGATTTTGGCGGAAAGCTGTTCCCACGAAATGGCGTCGGTGAACTTGGTCGCGGGCGGATAACTGGTGTAACGCGGCCCGGCCACGTTGTATTTTTTCACCAGATCGAGATCGACGTTTAATGTTTTCACAAAATTATTTTAGCCACAGAGGCACAGAGGCACAGAGGCACAGAGGCACAGAGTTGGGAAACTTTTCCGTATGAACTTTGCATTCTTTTTCTCTGCGTCTCTGTGTCTCTGTGGCAAATGATTCATTTGAATGCTTTCACAGTCTCCACCAAGGCGACGATGTTTTCCAGCTTCGCGTTCGGCGGAACGCCATGGCCGAGGTTGAAAATATAGCCGTCGCGCCCGCGCATTTCCGCCAGCAGACGATTCGTTTCGGCGGCGACTGTTTCAGGCGTCGCCCCGGCGAGCAGCGCGGGATCGAGATTGCCCTGGATGCCGATGTCGTGCGGCAAAATTTTTCGCGCCTCGGCCAGCGAAAATTGCCAGTCAACGCCCAGCACGCTCGCGCCGGTCGCGGCCAGGTCGTCCCAGTTGCCATGCGTGCCGAGCGAAAACACCGTCACTGGAACTTGCGGGCGCAGGCTGGAAACGATTTCACGCATCCAGCGCCCGGAAGCTTCCTGAAAATCCGCCGCCGGCAAATGCCCGCCGTGGCTGTCAAAAATCTGGAGCAAATCCGCGCCGGCTGAGATTTGCATCTGCAAATACGCGGTGACGGCGGAGGCCAGTTTTTCCATCAGCGCAAAAAAAGTTTTCTTGCCGGAGTCGAACAGCGCCTTTGCCTTCGTGAATTTTTCCGCGCTGCCGCCTTCCATCATGAACGTCGCCAGCGTCCACGGCGAACCGCTGAATCCGATGAGCGCGGTCTCGTCGCCAAGCTCCGCGCGCAAGATTTTCAGCGCGGCGGCGACGTAACTTAATTTTTCGCAGACGTGTTCAACGGAAAGTTTTTCGATGTCGGCGGCGGACTGGATTTTGAAATCCATCCCGATGCCGCCGGTTTCGCGGAAGCGATACGGCTGGCCCATCGCCTCGGGAATCACGAGGATGTCGCTGAACAGAATCGCGGCGTCAA
Organism: Verrucomicrobiia bacterium; assembly: GCA_036510395.1. Taxonomy (GTDB): domain Bacteria; phylum Verrucomicrobiota; class Verrucomicrobiia; order Limisphaerales; family UBA11358; genus UBA11358. The sequence goes on along the minus strand of DATCDZ010000097.1, from coordinate 25,179 downwards.
AACCGAACCGGCGCACCGGCTGCAATGTGACTTCCGCCGCGAGTTCGGGCGTCTGGACGAGTTCGAGAAATGAATGTTTCTCCTTGAGCTTGCGGTATTCCGGCAGCGCGCGTCCCGCCTGGCGCATCAACCAGACCGGCGGACGGTCAACGGCTTTGCAGCGGCAGGCGGCAAGAAAACGCTGGCGGTTTGTCAGCGCTGGCGCTGCGGACTTGGCTTGGTCGGCGGAAACGGCTGTCATATTTCTCCGGCAGAATAAGCTGAAAATCCGGCGGCGGCGAGCGCGTTTTCCCGTGCAATTTTCACGCAACTTTGTTTGCGCGGCGGTTTTCAATCAGGGCAGACAATGAAAAATGATCCGTCCCAGAACGAATTGCGCGAACTGCTTTCGCGCCTGCCCGACGTGCCCGTGGCGTCGAACTTCACCGCGCGCGTCTTGCAGGCGGTTGATCTGGACGAATCGCGCCGCTCGCGAAAACGGAATTTTATTTTGAACTGGCGCTCATTTTTGCCGCGCGCAGCCGTCGCAGCAGTTGCAATTCTTTTCGCGGGATTGACGTTTCAACATTACGAACTCAACGTGCATCGCGCCGCGTTCGCAAAAAACGTCGCGCTCGTCGCCGAGACGCCGATGCCGAGCGTGGACGCGCTGAAAAATTTTGACGCGATCCGGCGCATGAGCCAGCCCGCGCGCCCGGACGAGGAATTGCTGGCGCTCATGAAATGAACTGCCTGCGACAGGCGCGTTGGTTTTCCGCCCTTTGCGCGGCGTTGCAACTGGCGGTCTTGCCGCTCTTTGCCGGAAATCCCGCGAACGCCCCGGCCCCAATAAAACCAAGTTCTGCTCCGACGAATGCCGTGACGCAGGCGCGTTCGCCGGTGGAATCGTTCCGCCGGCTGCTCGCGATGTCGCCGGACGAGCGCGGGAATTTTCTGACCAGCCGCACGCCGGAAATCCGCGCGCGAATCCTCGCCAAAGTCGCCGAATATGAGGCTCTCGACCCCGACGAGCGCGAACTGCGGCTGCGCGCGACGGAGTTGCGCTGGTATCTGATGCCATTGCTGCGCGACGCGCCGACAAACCGCGCCGTGCTGCTGGCGCAGGTGCCGGACGATCTCCGCGACCTGGTGCAAAACCGCCTTGAACAATGGACGATTCTGCCGCCGACGTTGCAGCAGGAATTTCTGGACAACGAGCGCACGCTGGCCTACTTCACGCAGATGGACGTGAGCAACAATCCCTCCGAAAATTCCGGGCGCGGGCCGAGCGACGCCGACCGCGCGCATTGGAACTCGCTTTCGGAGGCCGAGCGCAGCCAGATCACCGCCGGGTTCAGGCAGTTTTTTGAACTGACGCCGGCTGAAAAACAGGAAACGCTCAACACCCTGTCCGACGCCGAACGCGCGCAGATGGAAAAAACCCTGCAATCCTTCGACAAAATGCCGGCGTCGCAGCGCGCCGAATGCGTCAATGCGTTTGCAAAATTCGCCAGCATGAGCGCGGCGGAACAGGCGGAGTTTTTGAAAAACGCCGCGCGCTGGTCGGAAATGACGCCCGCCGAACGCAAGGCGTGGCGCGATTTGGTCGTCAATGTGCCGCAATGGCCGCCGCTGCCCGCCGGTTTTGTGGTGCCGATACCGGGTGAACCCAATCCCGCCGTGGCCACGAACCGCAATTGAAGACGCGGATTTCAATTTCAATTTCCGCCGCCGCGTCTTAATTTGCAATCGTGCATCCGATTTTGTTTCATCTCGGTTCGTTTCCGGTCCATTCCTACGGCGTGATGATCGCGCTGGCGTTTCTCGCCGGGCTTTGGACGGCCACGCTGCGCGCCCGGCGCGAAAAAATTTCCGGCGAAACCATCGCCGACGTCACGCTCTGGCTCATGGTCGGCGGGATCGTCGGCGCGCGCATCGTTTATGTGGCGACTTACTGGCGCGAGGAATTTGCGGACCAGCCGCTCTCGGAAATTTTCATGATCCAGCACGGCGGCCTCGTTTATTACGGCGGACTCGTCGGCGCGATGACCGCAGGCATGATTTACATCCGCTGGAAAAAACTGCCGTTGTGGAAAATCGCCGACGTTCTCGCGCCGAGCTGCGCGCTCGGAAATGTTTTTGGCCGCATCGGCTGCCTGCTCAACGGCTGCTGCTACGGTCGCGCGTGCAGCCTGCCGTGGGCCATCAGCTTTCCGGCGGACAATCTGTTGGGTTCTCCCGCCTACCCGGTTCACCCGACGCAAATTTACGACGCGCTGCTGAATTTCGGCGTCTATCTGTTTCTCGCGTGGCTGTTCCGGCGCAAAAAATTCGACGGCCAGATTTTTACGGCTTATCTGCTCTGCTACGCCGTCACGCGTTCGTTCGTTGAATACTTTCGCGGCGACTACACCAATCTCCATTACCACCTCGGCCTCACGCCCGCGCAATGGATCAGTGTGCCGATTTTTGTCACCGGACTTGCCCTCGCGGCGATTTTGTCGCGCCGCGCGCCCGTAAAATGAACGCTCCGATTTTTATCGCGGGGCCGACTGCGGTTGGAAAATCCGAAATCGCACTGTGCCTTGCGGAACGGCTCGGCGGTGAAATCGTTTCCGCCGATTCCATGCAGGTTTATCGCGGACTCGACATCGGCACGGCCAAGCCGCAGCCCGCCGAGCGCGCCCGCGTGCCGCATCACCTGATTGACATCTGCGAACTGACGGAAAATTTCGACGCCGCGCAATTCATCCGGCTCGCGCAAAGGGCTGTTGAGGAAATCCAGGCGCGAAATAAAATCCCGATTTTCTGCGGCGGCACGGGGCTTTACTTCAAGGCGTATTTGAGCGGACTCGGCGAAACGCCTGCCAGCAATCCCGAACTCCGCGCGGAACTGGAAGCCGCGTCGTTTGAATCGCTGCTGCGCGAATTGCGCGAGCGCGACCCGGCGGCTTATGAAAAAATTGACAAACAAAATCCGCGCCGCGTCATCCGCGCCGTGGAAGTGATCCGGCTGACGGGCAAAAAATTTTCCGGGCAGCGCGCGGAGTGGAAGTCTGATCAGTCCAAAGTCCAAAGTCCAAAGTCCAAAGCCGTTTTCTGCTTCACGCGCCGCACGGAAGATTTGCACGCGCGCATCAAGGTTCGCGTGGACGCGATGTTCGCGCGCGGGCTGGTGGACGAGACGCGTGAACTGCTCCAGCACGGCCTCGGGCAAAACAAGACGGCGATGCAGGCCATCGGCTACCGGCAGGTGGCGGAGCATTTGCGCGGCGAACGCAATCTGTCTGAAACGATTGAGCTTGTGAAAAGCCGCACGCGGCAGTTTGCCAAACGGCAACTGACATGGTTCCGCCGCCAGCTTGACCCGGAATGGATTGAATTGGAGCCGGACGAACCGCCGGAAAATTGTTTGCGGAATATTCAGCGCGATGTTTTGTGATCAAATATGAAAACAGAAGCCCGGCTTCCGTTGGAAGAGCAACACGGTTTCGAGGTCGGCCGCACGGTGGAGATTTTTCCGCCGGAAAATTTCCGTTTGCTGAAGCGCGCCACGTTTCAACTTGGATTGAACCACCTCTTTGTCTTTGAACGCGCCGCCGGTGCAGGCGTCCAATCGCCATGACAGATGCCGTCATCGTCCACCGCGCCAATTCTGGCTGGCTGATGCCCGCCACCGGATGCTTCACTGGCATCGAAACGGATTGCGCCTTGCCAGCGCGGAATTTTTTTCTACGATGATGCTGACGCCAGCGTGATTGTGCGCTCAAACTGGACGGCAACCCGATAAAATGTCCCGGCTAAAAAAATTCACCCGCTCTCTGCTGTCCGGCTATCTCGCGCTCGGCGCGAATATTTTTTATTCACTGGCGAGCATCCCGCTGGCGTTGCATTACCTCGGCGCGGCGGAGTTCGGACTTTGGGCGCTTGTCTCCCAGCTTGGCGGATACATCCTGCTGATTGACATGGGCATGAGCGCCTCGTTGGCGCGCATCCTGATTGACCACAAGGACGACCGGAGCAACGGCGCTTATGGCAGCGTGATCAAATCCGGTGTGCTGGTGGGTCTGGTGCAAGGAGCAATCATCGTGGCGGTGGGAATGGCGCTTTCGGAACTGGCTGGCCCGTTGTTGCACATACAGGCGGAATTGCGCGGGGAATTTTTCTGGCTGATGTGCGGGCAGGCCGCACTGCTTGGCTTTTCATTCACGCTGCGGATTTTCAACCAGTTGCTGTTTGCCCATCAACGTCTGGATATCAGTAATTACGGCAGCGCGGTTTTTCTTCTGGTCTCCCTTGCCGCCATGTGGCTGGGATTTAGAGGAAACATTGGCATCTACAGCTATCTCATCGGGCAGGTTCTGCTGACGCTGGGAACCGTCGCCACCAACGTCATCGGTTCCTTGCGCCTCGGCCTGCTGCCGAAACCCGGCGAGTGGGGCGAAACCTCGAAAAAACAATTCCGCGAACTGTTTTCCTTTGGGCAGGGAATGTTCCTCATTTCCGTCGGCAGCCAGATGATCAACGCCAGCCAGACCATTCTGCTGACACGGCTGCTGGGACTGGAAACCGTGGCGACCTGGAACATCTGCACACGCGCCTACACGCTGATGACCATGATTGTCTGGCGCATCCTGGATTACTCCGCCCCGCCCCTGTGCGAGATGGTGGTGCGCGGCGAGCGGGAAAAACTGCTGGGACGCCTGCGGGACATCACGGTTTTGATGGCCGGCTTGAGCGTGGTGGGAGGAATAATTTTCAGTGTTTCCAACGGATCATTCGTAGCCCTTTTGAGCATGGGGAAATTTAGCTGGCCATTAATTAACAATGTATTGCTCGCGCTGTGGTTTTTCATTTGCACGATCGTGCGCATTCAAACTGGCGCTATTGCCATAACAAAAGACTTGGGTTTTTTACGTTTTATCTTTTTGGTTGAAGGATTTGCTTTCATAGGATTGAACTTGCTCGCCCATAAAATTGAAAATATGAGCTTGATGCTGATTTTTTCGATCGTTTGCACTCTGACTTTTTCACTGCCGTATGGTTTAATGCGCGTGCGAAAATATTTTGGCCTGCGTTATCATGAACTAGCGCTCTGGCTTTGCCCTACTTGGGGTTTGATATGGCGTCTGGTGCCTTTATCGGTTGCAACATGGTGGCTCATCCGGGACTTGCCGATAAAATTGCAGTTCACGCTTGGTGTTGGGTTGCTAAGTTTTTTTGGAACGGCTACCTTACTGTGGTGCGGCTTGGGAAAACCATTGCAAACTGAATTTTTCTCGCGTGTGCCGGCTTGGGTTAGAAAAATTTTTATCCGTCCAAAGAGTTCATCATGAATTTTTATTGCAAGATTTGCTCGTCGCAGCAATCAATTCGCATACGAACGCTGGCAAAGCGTATTTACCAATTTTTTTTTCTTCCTCACAAAAGAAGTCCTCTTTCTTTGCGTGAATGTTTTGAAGTTGGTCGCGGAACTTATGGCGAACCGACGGTTGCTCGCTGGGAAGACCCGACTACTTTGAAAATCGGCTCGTTCTGTTCCATTGCTGGCGGGGTTACAATTTTTCTTGGCGGCAATCACCGGGTTGACTGGATTACAACTTATCCATTTCCAGAATTCAGAGATGGCGCAAAAAACATTCCAGGGTTTCATGCCACAAAAGGTGATGTGATTATTGGAAACGATGTTTGGATTGGCACAGGCGCAACAATTCTATCGGGCGTGCATATTGGTAATGGTGCCGTGATTGCAGCCTGTTCTGTAGTTACAAAAAATGTTCCATCTTACGGTATAGTCGCAGGCAACCCAGCAAAACTGGTTCGTTTGCGCTTTACAACTGATGAAATAGCCTGTCTCGAAAAAATTGCATGGTGGGACTGGTCGGACACTAAAATTGATGCAGCGATGCCGTTTTTATTGTCCGGTGACATATCTGCGCTGAATCGTTTCGCAAGCTCGTATTCTTAATACGGCCTGATTTTTGTTGCGAACACCCCGTTAGGCACATTGTCGTCTTTCGCAAAGATTGACGTTTCACTTCTTTAACCACGCTTCGGAAATATAGGAACGTTCGGACATTTTGAACCCGGAGCGCAGAAGAATTTCGCGGCATTCATCCACGCCTTGCTCGCCAATGATGGCGTCGTGAAGTTCAATGATGATCAGCCGGAATTGGCCGATGACTTCCGCTGAAGATTTCAGCACCTCCAGTTCGCTGCCTTCAATGTCCATGATCAAAACCGAGAAGGCCCCGTATCGCAAATTCAATTCGCTTAAGGAGCGGCCCGGCAAACGCACCGGCATATTGGATTGGTAATGATTTTGCAATGCGCTGCCGGTGATATAAAATGGATTTATAAAAAAGCTCACTTCGACCTCGTTGCTGACCGCGCAGTTTTCAACCAGAAACGCCGCTTGATTGCGACGTCGATTGCGATGGATAGCCGGAATACAATACGGATTGGCCTCAACCACCACATGTTTTGTCGGATTCCGTAAAAGTCTGTTGGTAATGCAGGAAACAATCCCCAAGCACGCGCCGAACTCTAACACACTGTCCTCGGGCAAAATATATTTTTGCACCAGCATTCTTTCATCCGACTCATACGCCCCAGTCAAGAAGCAGGCACGGAATTGCAAAGAAGTGATGTCCTTTGGAATGGTGAAGGCGCAGCCGTCCGCTTTGAAAGAACCGCCCATCAAATCAAAAATCAACCCCAAAAACGGAAACAGAAGATATTCCCGAAATTTCCCGCTTAAATTGCCCAATGGTTTGCGAATGGCCGCCGGCAAAAATCTCCGCGCATGCTTTCGGATTTGATTTTCAAAATTCATGAGCGGAGGAGGCTATCGGCCTTAATGTTGCTGTAAAGATTTAACATCGTTAGATGCGTTCGGAGCGGACGCGCTTTGTGGTTTTAACATTTTAGATTAAAAAACGATGCCAAATGCCAAACGCATTCGGCCCAAAGATTCTGACCAGCCACTGCATGGCCGCGTAACGCAGATGCGGCGGCTTGCTGTGCGTGAACAAATAGGCATTGTAACGCAAAACACGCCGGGAAAAGCCGCGCGCGAAACGGAACAGTAAACGCGAGGGAATCGGGCTTTGCTCCAGCAATTTTGTCCGTTCAAACGGAATGACGATTTCCTTCTCCGCCCGCAGCAACGCGAGGTTGCGCTTGCGCTGCACATTGTCCAGCACCCATTTCCAACCTTTGCGCACAATGATTGAAGTGCCGCGATCCATGCCTTCGTGTGAGCGGGCCACGGAAACTACCGTCACGGACTGCGCCGCGCCAAATTTGAGCGCGAGCCGGAACCACATGTCCCAATCGCCTGTAAAATAGGAAGCCGTGCGAAAGCCGCCGATTTCCCGCGCATGGGCGATGTTAAATAATTGTCCCGGAAACAAAACGGAATTTTCGTCCGCAAATTTAATCAAATCAAGATCGCGCCAGCCGTTCGGCCACGGAACCGGCGGCGGTGCTATGTTTTTTCCATTTTCCAAAATGGCGGCTCGGCCAAAATAAATGCCGCGTTTCGGCGCTTCCTTCGCCAGGGACAGCATCGTTTCAATGAAATTCGGGCGCAGCATATCGTCGTCATGCAAAATGGAGAGCCAGGGCGTGCGGCAATACTCCATGCACGCGTGCCAATTGTCGAACAGGCCGCGATTTTTTGGATTGCGGAAATACTCAATGCGGTTGCCGAATTGACCAACAATCAAATCGCGCAATGTCGCATCTGGGCTGCAATCCTCCACAACCATGACTTTGACCGGCATCGTCTGGTTGAGCGCGCTGCGAATGGCATCACAAACGTAATCGCGTCGGCTATAAACCGTGACGGCAATGGTAATGTCTTGGGCGTGCAGTTCCATTCAGTAAATTCTATTTGCGGATTCTTTCGTTCTCTGAACAATTGCACAAGCGATATTTTTAAGTTCGTCTGAAATCCGGCCTGCAGACGGAAATAAAACTCAACCCGGCGGTATTTTTGATATAAACAGAATCATGTTGCACAAATTAAGGGTATTTAGAACGCTTAAGGGAAACGTCAGGCGTCAAGTGCGGAAATTGCCGGGCATCAAGTCCCGGCTCAAGTCACCGGTGCTTGTCATGCCGTTCGAGAAAATCACCGGGCGTCATTCGATGATCTGCCGGCGGCTGGCGGATGATTTATGGCCGACGGTTTTTAACTTGAGGGGAGATTCTCCCTGTGAGATTGCTCTTGAGGATTTCCTTGCGCACACAGGCAGCCCATTGAGGACATTGAATTTAATTTGACCGCAATCAAATAACAAAAGGCTGCCGCTTACTGCCACGACATACGCACGATGAAAATCGCCATTTTGACCACCGACAACCGCGAGCATCATAGAAAATATAATCTGCCCGTCCCTTATTTTGGAACCGCGCCCGAAGCGCTGCTCCAAGGTTTCGCGCAATTGCCGGAGGCCGAGGTTCATGTCGTTGCCTGCACGCAAAGGCCGTTTGTTTCCTCGCCGGAAAAACTGGCGGACAATATTTTCTACCACAGCCTGCTCGTCCCGAAAATCGGCTGGCTGCGGACAGGTTATCAGGGTTGCATCCGCGCCGTTCGCAAAAAGCTGAAGAAAATTCAGCCGGACATCGTCCACGGCCAGGGCACGGAGCGCGACTGTGCGATGGCCGCAATTTTTTCCGGCTTTCCCAATGTCGTCACTATCCACGGCAACATGGCCGAACTGGCGCGGCTTTTTCCGACGCGCATGGGAAGCTATGGCTGGCTGGCCGCGCGACTGGAGAATTTCGCGCTGCGGCGGACGGCGGGAGTCTTTTGCAACTCGGCTTACACCGAGGGTCTCGTTCGTCCGCGTGCCCGCAAAACGTGGCGTGTGCCGAACGCACTGCGCGAAGATTTTTTTGAAATGTTGCCAGACGCTTTTGTCGCATCGCGCAAATGCGTTTTGCTCAACGTCGGCGTAATCTACGAACTAAAGAGGCAGTTGGAAATTCTTGACGTTGCCAAAAAACTCCGCCGGCGAAATTTGAAATTTGAGTTGCACTTCATCGGCCGGCTCAAGCCGTCCGACCCATACGCCGCCGAATTTCTCAAGCAGATCAAATCGCTGGAGCCGGAAGGCTGGGCGCGTCATTCGGGGGAAATGCCGGTGAATGAACTCATCCGCCATTTAGACTCGGCGGCGGGACTCATCCATTTTTCATCAGCGGAAGCGTTCGGACTGGTGGTGGCGGAATCCCTGGCGCGCGGATTGAAGTTTTTCGGCGCGCGGCTGGGCGGGATTACGGACATCGCCGCCGACGCGGACGGCGCGGAACTTTTTGGTGCGGGCGATTGGGCCGGTCTGGAAAAGGCGATTGCCGGCTGGATAAAAAATGGAAATCCAATTGCGCCCGCTGCCGCCGGACAGATGCGCGAAAAATATCATCCACAAATCATCGCGCGGCGGCATCTGGAAATTTACCGCGAGGTTTTGAGCGCACATTTGTGACTTGTTTTGGCCGCGCCAATTTCATAGCGTCTAATAAATCGTATGGCCGAGACTTCCATTGCCGGACAGCTAAATAAACAGGAGCGTCGCATTTTGACTGCTGCGGTCCAAAAAAACCGAATCTCGTCTTGGAATCCGGCATATTCGGCGGGCAACCCGTTGTGGCCGGATACATCACCTGCAACGCTTTTTCGATGGGTTTGAAATCCAGCGCGCAGTTGAGCCGTTCCAAAAAATCGTTGGCCGGCGCAGAAGGCATGAGACTGTCCAAGAGTCCGAATTGGGGATTGCTGGTCGTTTGCATATCTTTCAGACTTTTATCGGCGCTCCGCGTTCAAATGAGTTTTGCAGAGGTCTCCGAATATGAAAAAAGAAGCCCGGCTTCCGCAACTTGATGCTTTGAGAGGATTGGCCGCCCTGTCTGTCTTTTTGGGGCATGCTTTCGGCATGATGCCGCAAACGCCAAAATTACTTCAACATATTCAATTTACTCCACTCCACTTTTTTTATGATGGCGCGGCAGCAGTATTGCTTTTCTTTGTTTTAAGCGGCTTTGTGTTGAATTTGAAATACGTCTCTTCTCAAAAAAATCCGCCGCATTGGGTCTCCGCATTTATCATACGCAGGATATTTCGGATTTATCCCGCATTCCTGATTGCAGTTGTTCTGGGGCTGTTGCTTAAAGAATTTGTTTATGACGCCTCGGCAATGGCACCGTTTTCAGATTGGTTTTCCAAATTTTGGAAAAATTCCCTGGTTCCAACTGAATTTATGCGAATGCTGACTCTAGTCGGCCCTAACATACAGTCTGACCAACTTGATCCTCCGATGTGGTCTTTGGTTTATGAGATGCGCATTTCCCTGTTTTTTCCGCTGATTATTTTCATGACAAATCGCCGCCGGAGATTGGCCGGTGATATGTGCCTAATGGCGGTTGCTTATGCAGTATGCTTCTTTTTATGTTGCAAAGGTAGTTTCATTTATTTGCCGCATTTCATGCTTGGCGCAATGTGCGCAAAACACTTTGACACTCTTCGTTCCGTGCTTTCCAAAATGAATCGGCTTAAAAAAGCCGTCTGGCTGGCAATCGCTCTTCTGCTTTACGAAGCCGCCTCGATGGGTCCTGCATGGTCGTCAACAGCCTTTCATGTTAATTACATTACAGATCAAATCATTGGTTTGGGCGCCGCAGCTCTTATTTTAGGCTGCGCTTCTTTTGTAAAAATTGAGACATTGTTGAGCAGGGGAATATTTCAATTCATTGGCCGGACATCCTACAGTTTTTATCTGGTTCATTTCATGCTTTTGTTTGCACCTGCGCCGGCGATTTACCGCGCCACTCACTCTTATGCAATCACCTGGCTGTCAACCTTGGCGCTGGCATATGGCATTTCGTGCCTGATTTTTGAATTGATTGAAATGCCGATGATCAAACAGGGAAACAAATTTTCAAAACTGTTTTCCATCCATTTTCCCCCGAAAGCTTCTAAAATTATTTAAACCGTTCGGCTTCGCATTGAGGTCTTATTTCAATGTTTTTAGCACGCGTTCGTAAATTGTCTTCAACGTGTTGGCAGCATCGTCCCAACTGAACAATTTGACTTCAGGCGCGGGCAGGCCGGGCGCGTCTTCCCAGAATTTCCGCAGGATTTCGGCGTTGCGTTTGCTGAAACCGATTTTGTCAAAATAGCGCGCCTGGTTTCCAAAGCGTTCCTGCGACCATTTTTGGTTTTGCACCAGCAGTGGCAGTCCGCAGGCGACGGCCTCGTGCGCGGAGAGGCACCAGTTTTCAAAGTCGCTCATCAACACGAATCCGCGCGCCGATTTTAGCAGGGCTATCATTGCGGCGGGATCGGCGATATGCGGTTGATGGCACACCCAGCGGCCATCCACCAGTCCTTTGAATTCCTGCCAGCAAGGTTCGGCCTCGGAATAGGGTTTTCCGACAAACAGGATGGAAACCTTCGCGGAATGCGCGAGTCTGGCGAGTTCGGTGGAATTCTTCTGCCGGGTGATGGTGCCGACGCAGACGAGTTGATTTCCGATTCGATGGCCGGGACCAGCTTCGAGAAAAATCTTTGCCAAGCCGAGCGGCACGATGTGAATTTTTTCCTGCGGGATGCCATAAACCAGTTCCAGCACGCGCCGTTCGGCTTCCAGCCCGACCACATTGGCGGCACAGAGGCCGAAAGAACGCCATGACAGTTGTTGTTTGACGCCTTCGCCGAAGGGTAGCTTCAAAATCGTCCGAACAAAAAAGCCTTGCTGCCGCAGCCGGGCATCCGTGCGATTGCAAGTGGCACTGAAGAGATTTGTCATGACCAGTGGAATGCCCTTGGCATTCATATGCCGGATTTGTGCCAGCGGCGTTGCTCCGAAATAATGAATCAGATCCCCGCGCTGGCCGCCGTCCCACCAGCGCGTAAATTCGACCTCGACGCCATTTTTCTCCAACGCGATTTTCGTCTGCTCAATCTGGATTTGCACGCCGCCATGCGCGAGCGAAAACGGCAACTGATGGTCGAAGAGGATTTTCATTTGTCGCGTCACGGAGTTTGAACGGCTGCGTTCATTGAATGTCATTGTTGCGGGCGAGTCAACGCGATTCCCATTTTGAGGAAGCGCGAATAATTGGGTTGCCTAGGTTTTGCGGGTTCGATTAAGTTATGCGTCAGAAGTTATGCGCCTGTTGACAAACCGCCGGTTGCGGACGTGATTTTGAATTTGAATGAATAATGCCTCCGCCATTTTCAGATCGCTGGTCGTTTATGCGATTTGCGTGCCGCTTGCCATCTGGCTCGGCTATATGCTGACTTCCCTTGAGGATTTTACACGCTCGTCATACATCGAGGCCGCCATTTTTGCGCTGCTCTTGTGCCTGCCGCTGCTGTTGCGCTGGCATTACATCCTGCTCGTGTTCTGCATCAATTTCGTCATGACGATTTTTTTCCTGCCGGGCATGCCGGCGGTGTGGATGCCGATGGTTGCATTAAGCCTGGGCATCTCCGTGTTGCAGCGGGCCTTGAACAAGGACATGCGTTTCATCTCCGTGCCACGGATAGCGCTGCCATTGATCTGCCTGGCCGTGGTGGCGCTGGCCACGGCCCGATTAACGGGCGGCATCGGGTTGAAATCCTTTGGGGGCGATGAAGTCGGCGGCCGGAAGTATTTTTTCCTCATCGGCGGGATACTGGCTTACTTCGCCCTGACGGCGAGACGGATTCCGCCTGAACGGGCCGGACTTTATGTCGCCCTGTTCTTTTTGTCCCAGTGTTCGATGGTCATTGGAGATTTGCTTGCATTGCTTCCGCCGGGGTTCAACTTCCTGTCTTGGTTTTTCCCGCCCAATGATTATATTATTCAGGAGAAAGCACAGGGCGCGGGTGGCTACCGCTTTGGCGGTCTGGCCATGATGTCGTCGGCCATTTTTGTGTTTATGCTGGCAAAGTATGGGATACGCGGCATCTTTATGTCGGGCAAATCGGGGCGTATCTTAATGCTTGGCCTCTTTGGGTTTTTGGTGCTTTTCGGCGGTTTCCGATCCCTGTTCATACTTTGCGTCATGATTTTTGCGATCCAGTTTTTTCTTGAGGGACTGCACCGCACCCGGTTGATGCCAAGGTTTGTATTTGCCGGGCTGCTGGTCTGTGCGTTGGCCGTGCCATTCGCCTACAAGCTGCCCTATGAGATTCAGCGGTCACTGGCCTTTTTACCCCTGAACATTAGTCCTATCGCCCGGGCAGATGCACAAGGATCGTCAGACTGGCGGGTTGAAATGTGGAAGGCCGTCCTGCCGGAGGTGCCGGGACATTTGCTTTTGGGCAAAGGCTATGTTCTGTCCCGGCTGGAACTTGAAACAATGGGAATAGACAGCGCATTTCACCCAATTACGGCGGCAGATTGGACGGCTGCGCTGGCGGGTGATTATCACAGCGGCCCCCTTTCGGTGGTGTTGTCATTCGGCATCTGGGGCGTCATTGCATTCTCGTGGTTCCTGATCGCAGCCATCCGCGCGTTGTATGCCAATTACCGGTATGGCGACCCGGCCCTGCGAAACATCAACACCCTGCTGCTGGCGGCGTTTATCGGCCATACGCTGCTGTTTATTATCGTCTTTGGCGCGGTTGACTCCGATATGTTGAAGTTTGCAGGCATAATCGGATTGAGCGTCAGTTTGAACGGCGGCATACGCGGTCCCGCGACAGAGCCGGTCGAAGCCTCCGCCCCCGCACTTTCTCGCCCGCGCCTGCAACCGGAATTTCAGCAACAAACTTAAATTCCGCAGTTAGTTTGTCCGCAGATTGCACAGATTTCCGCAGATGAAGGGGGCTTATTCATGTTTGAACAAGGCATTTTCATTCACTTGGAAGGTGAAGAGTCTTTCTTTCACAAACCCTCTCAAAGAGCCTGTCTGAAAATTCATCGGGATTGAATCATTCTCGTCGTCATCCTCATCCCAATTCTCAAAAAACCCGTCAAAGCTGACGATGAGGATGAGCATGAGGATGATGAAGAAAAGTCAGATTCCGATTTTTCAAACCCTCCCAAAATCTGTGTCATCAGCGAAATCTGCGGATGCAACTGCCCGAATGGTTCGCGCCGCTGCATCCGGCACCGGAATTGATTGAGGGCAAGCCTTTCTCGGATTACTGCCGGTTTCCGATACCGTTCTGCTTGTCGAACATCGGCGAAGAAGAGGTTTTTGGCCGTGTCGAAATTTTTTTAACGCGTAATTGCAAGGCCGTCCGTGAAAAAATCCTTTGCGCTGGCGCGGAAACTTCGCGACGAGCGGCAAAGTGGCAATTCAATTTTAGTCCTAGCTGGCTGTGCTTGTCCCTATCGTCGTTTTTTTGCGCAACACGGCGAGCAGGCCGACGCCCGCTGGAAAGCGGACGGTTTGCTGGCAGGCCAGCCACACGAACTGCCATTGTAAAAAGCGGTTGAGCCACTCCGGCGGAATCTGGTCTTCAGAACGCGAGTTGATTTTGAATCCCAGTCGTTGTTTGAATGCGCGGAATTTGCGGACGAAAAACACCATCGGCAGCACGGCCACGTTGATGTAATTCAGATACAGGACATCAAATTGCGCCGGGATTGTTTTCCGCAGCGTCCGGGCATCGTAACGGCGATAATGCCGCAGGGTCACGTCCCAATCACTCCAAAGCGACATCAGCGCGGGAACTGTGATCACCGCAATCCCGCCCGGCCGCAGCACGCGGAGAAATTCTTTCACGGAGGCGCAGTCGTCCTGAACGTGTTCAATCACGTCGAGCGCGGTCAAAACGTCCACCGAATCGTCAGCCAGCGGCAGTGCGGTGCAACTGCCTTTGAGCACGGCGTCCTTTCCCAGCCGGGCTTCCAGTAATATGAGCGACTCCTCAAAATCATCCACCGCCATCACTTTGCACACAGCACGCATTTCGTCCGCAAAAATACCGGTGCCTGCACCGCAGTCAGCGAGCAGATATGTTGGCTTGGGCGGGTGGCAGCGATTGATCCAATTGCGGACAATTTCGCGTTTGCCGGCGTAGAACCAGTGGTGGCGCTCAACTCTGGCAAGATTATTGTATTCTTCTGGGTTCATCCGAGGTCAAAATGTTTTCGACGATGTAAAGCGGGCGGCCTTTAATTTCGCGATAAATACGGGCGAGATATTGTCCGACGATACCCAATGCAAGCAGGTTGAGCCCGCCGAAGAAAAATACGGACACCGCCAGCGTGGTGAAGCCCAGCACACGCAACGCCGGCAGATAGCCGAACAATTGCAGGATTTTTTCCACGATCAGGATGCCCGCGTAGCCGAAGCTGGACACGCAGATGACGGCACCGACGACAGCGATCCATTGCAGCGGCAAATCCGAGAAACTCAAAAGGCCGTCCAACGCGTAGCGAAAAAGTTTGCCGAAAGATTGCTTGGGTTCGCCGACGGCGCGGTCTTTGCGCGCGTAGCTGACGGTGGTTTGCGGAAAACCATACCAGCACTTGAGCGCGGGCAGAAACAGGTTGGTTTCGCGCGCCGCGAGCAACTGGTTGACGACGACGCGGTCCACGAGCGAAAACATCCCGCTGTTTATCGGCATCACACGGCCTGTCATGCGGTGAAAAAACTGGTGGAATAAATCGAACAGCACGCGGCGCAACCCGTGTTCTTCGCGGCTGGTGCGGCACCCAGTGACGACTTTGAAACCTTCACGCCATTTGGCGAGCAGTTGCGGGATCAACTCCGGCGGATCTTGCAAATCTGCGTCCAGAAAAATCACGGCGTCGCCGCGCGCATTTTCAAGGCCGGCGCGATAGGCGGGTTGCTGGCCAAAATTCCGGCTCAAAAAAACGAGCCGCCAGCGTGGGAACCGGGACAGTTCATCCGCAAGGACATCGCGTGTGCCATCGGTGCTGCCGTCGTCCACGATAACCAGTTCCCATTCCACCGGAGTTTCCCTGATGGCTTGCGCGACCCGGTCAAAAAGCGGACGCAAGCTGTCGCGCTCGTTGAGCATGGGAATGACAATCGAAACCAGCGGGCTTCTCTGGCCGGGCGGATTAGTGGCGTCCAAATTCATGTCACCGCGCGTATTTGTGCAAAGTGGCGGCCAGTTTATTGCAGAGAACTTGCGGCGTCGAGGATAAAACTAATTATGTCTTCCTCTCAAATAGAAAATCAGCGCCCGCAAAATCAAGCCGGTGTGGGAAGTTTCTTTCGCGCAAGTGCCAGCCAGCTATAAATTTTCGTAGCCGGAACAATTTTCATCCGTGAGCGGAGAAATGTCCCCGACGACCGCTGGCGAAATCCCGTCCCGCAAACGATGAGTCCGTCGACACCATCAAGGAGATTCCATGACGGTTGGTTTTTTAGCGCGCGGCTGCTATGGGGCGTTGGTCCAGATGGTGAAGGACTTCAAAACTATAGCCTCCCCATAATGACTCTGCGTGATGATGTTATGAACTGCCAGACCGGGATCGTTGATGTCGGGCTTGGAATAAATGATGACATCGGGCAACGGCAGGCCGTCCACATTTCCGAACCCGGCCAGCGGAGCAAAAACCTTGCCCAGTTCAGGTAGGTTTGTCGCCGTTTGAAGCTTATAATAGATGGCGCAATTGGGCGCAGCCAACCACCAGATGGATTTATTTTCCGCCAGAGACTGCCGTGCGAATTGGGCCGCTGCGCGATAGTTTTCCTTGCGCCATGCCGTGGCAAAGCGCAGGTTCATATCGGAATACATAAGCAGGCCGCACAGCAAAAACGGCAGCACGCGGATGATCCGGCGGCTGGAACCAGCCGCGCCGGTCATGGCCATGCCGAGCAGGATCACATAAAATGGAAACACGGGCGCAAAATGCCGCGCCCAAAAAGCCTTTTGCAAAGCCAGGCTTCCAGCCACGAAGATAGCCGCCGTCAGCCCCAAAATAATCAGCAAGCCGATTTGCAGCCTTGATGGAAAGCGAAGCGGACGCCGCAATCCAAAAAAAATCACCGCCAGCACGAGCACAAATCCAAAGACTGGCAGGGCGAAGGCCCACCAGTGGGCGGCCAGCGCCGCGACAATATGGGGTGACCTTGCCAGCTCCCGGATTTCTTCGGTGGGCAGTCCAAGCCCTGTCATCCCGGTAAATTCATAAAGCACATAGCCAAAAAATTTCAAATCCACATGCCACAGTTGCGAGCCTTTGGCTCCCCGGAGCAAGGTAGTCAGGTAATAAATGGCGGCGGGCAGGTTTGCAACGGCTCCGGCGAGCAAAACAAGCAGCGCCTTCCTCTCCGGTTTCCATCGGTTGAGAAAGGCAATAATAATCCCGGCCAACACCACGGCTGCCACCGTGACCGGCGCGAGCATGGTGGTCAAGAAAAGGAAAAACACCGATCCCGCGAGCAGCCACGCCCAGGTTTGCCCGGCGGCTTTGGCGAAAATAAATTCCACAAACGCCGCCAGCAGCCATGTTCCGCAGGCGATTTGCAGTGCGTATGGCCGGGCTTCGTTCATGTAAAACCAGAAATAAGGTTGAATGGCCAGCAGCAGTGGCAGCCAGGGCATTTGAATCCGGCGTCCCACGCGATACATTCCGACCATGGCCAGCGCGCCCCAAAGCAGATTGACGGCGCGCATCTGCCATTCCGCTGTGCCCAGAACCGGGGCGGCAATCCAGGCCATAAACATGGTGAGAGGCATTTCACTGTCAGAGGTGTTATCTTGTCCTAAATGATGCCACCAGGAATGGAAATCAGGTTGGGCCGCATACATCGCCGTGCCTCCTTCATCAATCCAGATGCTGTCGTTGGTCAGCATGAAGGGCAGCAGCAGCCCGGCGAGCAGCAACGCGAAGAACAGAGAGAAGTTGACAGAAGTTAATTTCATGCGATTAAAATTCATGCGCCATAAAAGCTGGTGCTCGCGGGCCGGTCACCATTCCAGTAATCTATCTTAACATTGGACATTTTCTATGCTCATTTTTTGGCGGCAATGATCAGGAACTGCCGCCCAAAAATTTTCCAAGCCAGACGGAGCTTGAGATACAACGACAACATGAACAGCGGCTGCTCACGCCGGCTCACCATCGTGTAAGGCAGAAAGCGGTCGTGGTTTTCCACGATGGTGAAACCGCAGTTTTCAAGCCCTTCCGCCAGCGAACGGTCGGACAGCGCGAGGTGATGATCCCAAAAATCCCAGTATTCGCCGGCTAGAAAGCGGATGTTCGGCCCCATGGCCAGCAGTTTTCCGCCCGGTTTCAGGCAGCGGAACGCCTCGTCCAGCGTCAGCTTCAATGCTCCTTTGCCGGGAAGATGTTCAAAAAAATTGCTGGTAAAAATGACATCCAAAGACTGGTCGGCACATTGCCATCGGGTCGAACAGTCCTGTTGTAGAAAACGGACGTCCTTTGCCAGAAACCGGAGCGCATCCGGGTTCAAGTCCATGGCCAGCTTGCTGCCGCACCGGATGTTGTTGATAAATTTGCCGTAGCCGCAGCCCAGGTCCAGCACCGTGGCTGAAAGCGGAACCTGATGCTGGAAAAAATCCCGGACCAGCACGCCCCAGACCCGCTGACGGTATGCCAGGTTTTTATTAAAACGCGCGTCGTAAATGCGGCGCAGTTCCTCCGGTTGATTGGCGGTCATAGCTTGTTGTTTTTTGTGTAATCGCCCCGGCTGAAATATTTTTCCAGCCACACATACGCGCAGATGAAAAAATAGCGGCTGCCCATTTCCTTGATTTTCAGCTTGGCCTCGCCAAAGCGGCGGTTGCGCCAGGTGATCGGAATCACCGTCCACGAATAGCCGCGCACGACGGCCTTGAGTGGAATCTCCACCGTAATGTTGAAATGCGGCGCGATGAGCGGCTCGCAACCTTGAATCACGGTCCGCCGGTAAGCCTTGAACGCATTCGTCGTGTCGTTCAGCGGAATGCCGAAAATCACGCGGACAAAAAAATTCGCCAGACGGTTCACGAACAACTTTATTTTCGGATAATCAATCACGCCGCCGCCCTTGATGAAGCGGCTGCCGAAAACGCAGTCCCAGCCTTCGTTCAGCAGCTTCCAGTAGCGCACGGCGTCGCGCGCGTCGTCGGATTCGTCGGCCATCATGATCACCACGGCGTCGCCCGTGCAATTGCGCAGGCCGAACGTGACGGCGCAGCCAAAGCCGTGGTCGCCGGTGTTCTGGATTGGGCGCAGCGCGGGAATTTTCGTCCGCAACTGTTGCAAGACCTCCCAAGTCCGGTCCTTGCTGCCGTCGTCCACCACCACGATTTCGTGCGGCACGCTGTTCAGCGAAAGTTCCAGGTGCAAATGCTCGATGGTTGCCGGCAGAGAACCTTCCTCGTCTCGCGCGGGCATCACCACGCTGAACAGTTTCAAAGGTTCAGCGCCGGCGGGCGGCGCGGTTTCTGGTTTCATGAATTTTTGCCCGGCGATGCCGGAATCTTCGCGAAAATTCCCAGCACGCCTGCGGCTGAAATTTTCTTCGTCACGGGAATGTGGAAGCTGCCCTGCGAGCGGGGCAAAGGCAATTCAATTTTCACCGCCTCACAGCCGGTTCCGCCAGACCGCCGTCGGTTTAGGAACGTCGAATGTCACCCGCTTTTCGGGACTTTGCATCGTGTAAATGGAATAGCTCATCGGCTGGAGGTTGAAATGTCCCGCTGCGATGCGGCGCAACCGGTGATGTGCGATCCAGAACGGCTTCAGCATTTTGACCCAGTGCGGAATAATGGCCAAACTTCTTTCTGATTCCAGCATGGCGGCCGGGGTCAGGCACAGGTTGCCGCCCGTGTCGGCGAAGACGGAGGTGAAATTGTCGAATACGGCCATCGGAACCCCGGCCTGCATCATCGCCATCACCCATAGCACATCGCCGAGAATGCGCCAACTGGTGTCGAAGAAAATGCCGCGCTCGTGGATGATCTTGCGCCGGATGAAAATGGAAGCGGTGAGGGCAGAAAACCGGAGCCACGCATATCGCCGGTTCGGAATGAGCGCGTGGCGGTGGCACATATATTTGCCGTTGCCGTCAGTGACAATGCTGCCGGCCAGCGCAACTTCGATTTTTGGATTTGCTTCAAAAAATTCACGAACAGCCGCGAGCGCGCCGGGCAGGTATTGTTCGTCGCAGTTCAAATAGGCGAGGATGTCGCCGGTCGCGCGGCGATAGCCGCGATTCACCGCGTCATACATCCCGGTGTCTTTTTCGATGAACGCCTTCACGCGCGGGTCGTGCGAGAGCCAGTCCTGCGTCCCGTCGTCCGAACACGAATCCTGCACGATGTGTTCGAGTTCGACGCCCTGCTGGTCGGCCACGGACGCAATGCAGAGCTTGAGCCAGCCGGAATTGCGGAAGCTGGGTGTGATGATGGAGAATGTCATAACCTAATTCAACTGCATAGATCGAACAGGCGAAGATTCAACATAGATTTGACAGTGGAAACTGCATAAAATTAGAAACGTAGAAGTTGCATTATTAATATCCATTAAGTTAATGGAAGAGGCGAAATGACAATGACGCATTGCGCAAATGCCGAGACGAAAATCAAACGTCAAGTATCAGCCGTAGAATCAATTTCAACACGAATGCGATCCAGCAAAACAACCATTACTTGGAGGAGTGAAAATCGCATAAAACAATTCCATAGCTGTAGATAATAGTGCGAAATCAACTCCGGTTGTTCAAGCATTTTCATCAGCGACCAAATTAGCGCAGAAACAATTGCGGCAGTGGTTCCCCAACGGCGGCTTACAATCAATGCCAGAATCGCGCTGGGAATCATGTAAAATGGCATAAGAGCCACCTGTGAGGGAGTATAAACGTCAATGAGCGCAACAACGGCGAGAATCAGGTAGCTTGTCAAAATTGTGAATGTATTGTTGGAAAATTCATGGCGAATCGAAGTCCCATTGGATGACGCCCCCATCTGTTGTGCTGCAAACCAAACTTTGCCTCGGCGATAAGTTCGCAACCAACTTAACGGCAGGAATTCCAAAAACGTCCGTTTGATGTTGTCAAAAACATGGAAACATCTTCCGTTCATTTTATAATAAAATAATTCCAGCAAAAACGGCTCGCGCGTGGCTGCGGGATTTTCTTGAATATTAAACCGGTTTCCGCTTAACCGGTTCCAGCGAACTTGAAAACGTTGCAATCTTTGTTGCATACGCAGATCAAGAACTTTTTCTGGAGATTGCCGACGTTTAATTGCACTAGGAACCAAATCACCGGAATAATTCCATTTCCATACTTTGCTCAAGTCCTTACTATTCAAATCAAGCATTCGTTTATCGAATTCAAGCCCCAAAAACGTGCAAATATCACGGCAAGCAGCTTCAGCGTCGCTCACTAAATGACTATATGTCACATGATGAACCCGAATCCCTGCACGCTCAATTTCGACGCTTTGTCTAATCATCTGTTCCTGGCAAAAAATCAGACGACTCAACATACCGCGCCTGCGAAAATAAGATGACCTGCGGCCCAAATGAACGACACTTTCGTAAATCTCAATCCCGGGCCGCCAAATCAAAATAAAAGGACTCTTCGGGTAAATTCTTGCGAGTTGACGCAGTCTTGAACAATACGCTGGTGATTTCTCTCCCCAAACAGCGGCATCATGGAGTTTGCCGAACGTGTTGTAAAGTTCCGATGGTGTTCGCACGTTTTCCAATCCGCGCATACTGCCACCAAAGATTAAATGATGGCCAGAGAGAGTCTTGTATAAAAATTCTTGTCGTTCGAGCCAGTTTCCGGCGAATCGTCGTTTTACAAGTATGCTTGGGTAATCCCACACATTAGACTCATACATCATTGCGATTTGTGAATGTTGGTTTAGCAAGGAATTTAGCAAGGTTGTGCCGGAACGAAAAACTCCAACTGCAAAAAGAGGGTTAAATAATTCTGCTTTCGCATTTGTATTGCAGGCCTGCGTTCTTGATTGTTCCACCATCAAATCAATTTCAGGCCGATCTAAATTTTTTGCAAGTAAAAATGTTTAATCAGTGGGATTATGCACTTTGCAAATCAATCCATTTTAAATTTAATTTAAGTGGATGCTGCAAACATGAGGCAACGCCAAGCGGCAAGAAAACAAAAACCAAAGCCTGTCAGCGTCATTTTCAAATGGCAAAGTCGCTCAAATGAACCTGGACCAGTTCGAGAACGGACTGCGCGGCACCTTCCTCGTTCTGGGCTACGGTGTCTATGTAGTGTTCCCGTTCGGGCGGGCGGGGCGTGTCAAATGGAAAATTCAAAAGATTGCCCAGTTTTCTCTCCTTCTCGCGATGGTAAAGTCCCTTCGGGTCGCGTTTGATGCAGACATCCAGCGGTGCATGAACATAAATCCAGACCAGCCGGTTTTCCAGCACCTGCGCGACAATGTCCCGCTGGCCGTGCTCGGGCGCCATCGTGGAAACCACGACGTTCAGGTTCTGGCCGGCGGCGAGTTTGGCAACCTCCGCGATCCGGCGATGATTTTCCAGCCGGGATTCAGAGCTGAAGGCCAGATCCGAGCAGAGGCCGGCGCGCATATCATCGCCGTCCAGATAAAATATGGGAATTTTTCGATCTTGCAAAGCAACGTGGAGACGTCTGGCAAGGGTGGTTTTGCCCGCGCCCGAACGTCCAAAAAGCCAGAATATCTTTGTCATAATAGTTTATAGTTTAACCGGCCCTATAATGGCGATGAATATCCCCGACAGGTGATTTGAAAACTAATTTCGATTTGCGCATTCCGATACCATCAATTTTACCCTAGCATATTCAAAATAAGCTGGCAAAGGAGAATACTGTAGGGCAACGTCTTACCTTTACTTTTGCTTAAGTTGTTACAACCGAAACCGCTGTGCAATCGGATTTCGCCGTCCCATGCCGAAGGCGCGCGGCGAAATTTTCAGCGCCGGCGCGGCCTGCCGCCGCTTGTATTCGCTGAAATTGATTTTGTTCACCACGTCGTTCACGATGTCGACGTTAAAACCGCGCGCGACAATCTCCAATTTGCCAAAATTTTTAACGACATACAAATCGAGAATCGCGTCGAGCGTCCCGTAAGGCGGCAATGAATCCTGATCGGTCTGGTTTGGGCGCAGCTCTGCGCTCGGCGGTTTCCTGATGGAATTCTGCGGAATGATCTCGCGTTCGCGGTTCACCCAGCGCGCGATTTTGTAGATGTCCGTCTTGAAAACATCCGCGACGGGCGCCAGCGCGCCGTCCATGTCGCCGTAAAGCGTGCAATAGCCGACGGCCATTTCCGATTTGTTGCCGGTCGTCAGCACGAGCGCGCCGAATTTGTTCGAGAGCGCCATCAGTGTCACGCCGCGCAGCCGCGACTGCACATTTTCCTCGGCCTCATCCGGCTTCGTGCCGGCGAAAACTTTTTCCAACTGTTTTTCAACCGAATTGAAAACCGGTTCAATCGGCAAAATTTCATAACGGATGCCCAGATTTTTCGCGAGCGATTCCGCGTCCGCCAAACTGCCGCTGCTCGAATAGCGTGCGGGCATCGCCACGCCGAGAACATTTTCCGCGCCAAGCGCGTCGGCGGCCAGAACCGCCACGAGCGCCGAATCAATGCCGCCGGACAATCCGAGAATCACCGACTTGAAACCGCATTTGCGGACGTAATCGCGGATGCCCAGCGACAGCGCGGAAAAAATCTGTTGCTCGCGCGGCGGAAAATCGTAGGAGACGACGTAAGGAGTCTCTAATTTTTCTTTAATTTGAGTCTCGTCACCTCGACTCCTACCAAATTTCAATTCCGCCACCAAAACGTCCTCTTCAAAACTTTTTCCGAGTGCAACAACTTCTCCGCAAGCGTCCAGCGCAACGCTGTGGCCGTCAAAAATCAATTCGTCATTCGCGCCGACCAGGTTGACCTGTGCGAGCGGAATATTTTCATCGCGAGCGACACGCTGGAGCATTTCCAGCCGCGTGCGTTCCTTGCCGTCGTGCCAGGGCGACGCCGAGATGTTCAGGATTATTTCCACGCCCTGTGCGATAAGTTCCTTCACCGGGTCGCGGCGGTAAATGCGTTCCGGCCAGAAATCTTCGTCATTCCAGATGTCCTCGCAAATCGTGACGCCGATTTTCCTGCCGTTGAAAACGAACGGCCCGGTTTTTTTCGCCGGCTCGAAATAACGGTCTTCATCGAAAACGTCGTAAGTCGGCAGCAGGCTTTTGTGCGTGCGCCAGATGATTTTCCCGTTCTGCAAAACTGCGGCGGAATTTCGCAGCGCGCGCCCGGGCTTCTCGAAATTGCGGTCAACGAACCCGACGCACAACGGGATCGCGCCGGCGCTCTTCGAGGTTTCATCCAGCGCGGCGAGATTGGCATCAATGAAATCATCGCGCAAAAGCAAATCGCGCGGCGGATAGCCGCAAAGAAACAATTCGGGCGCGAGAACGAATTCCGCGCCGAGCACGCAGGCTTTTTTGTAGCTGGCGACAAGCATTTCGCGGTTTGCCGCGAAAGCGCCGACGGTCGAATTGAGCTGGAGCAGGCCGATTTTCAACGGAACAAGGATAATTTGCCGGAGCCGTTTCGCAACACAATCAAAGCCGGCTAATGAAAAAGTTTGCCGAGCAGTTGGATGTTTTCATTCACCCATCGGTTGAGTTTCCGGACGCCGTCTTCGACCGGACAAACGGGGCGCCAGCCGAAATCGGCATACGCCTTGCGAATGTCCGCCACGAACACTTTTTGATCGCCCGGACGGGGCTGGCTGAAATTGAGCGCCACGGGGCGGCCGCTTTCTTGTTCGAGCAGTTGCACGAGTTGTTTGAGCGAAAACTGGTTTTGCGGGCCGCCGCCGATATTATAGACCTGGCCGACGATTTTTTCGCGCCGCTTCCAGGCGAGACAGTAGGAATCAATCAAATCGTCAATGAACAGAACATCGCGCGTTTGTTTGCCGTCGCCAAAAATCGTGATGGACCGCTTCAGCGCGTGGGCGATGCTGAACCAGGCCACCCAGCCTTGATCTTCCACGCCAAACTGCCGGTAGCCGTAGATGCAGGACTGCCGGAAGCAGGTGGTGGCCAGCCCGTAAATTCTGGAGTAGTCGCGGACATATTGGTCCGCGGCGCCTTTGGAGCAGCCGTAGGGCGAATGAAAGTCCAGCGGCTGTTTTTCGGAAACCCCGTCGGGAAGCGCGGCGTATTCGTAACGTCCGTTGCGCTCGACAATCTCCGTTTCTTCCATGCCTCCATAAACCTTGTTCGTGGAAG
>DATCDZ010000096.1:0-14268 GCA_036510395.1 Verrucomicrobiia bacterium | reverse complement strand
CCGTGCCGCATTTATGCGGCGCGAGAATGGCGGCGCGAGAATGGCGGCGCGAGAATGGCGGCAGTTAACTCAACTGAAAGTCCCAAATTCATCTGGATGAGATGTTTTTACACGACCACACCTGGCAATGTCAACAAGTATCTGGCATCTTTATTTTTGCCCTGACGCCGCCTTAATCCAGCGATTAGAAACTTTCCGGCGGCAACTTTTATTCCTCGTCAAACTTGCGCTTGAATTATTCCACTGCTCCACAACGGGGTTGGTCCGGCTGTTTTCAAAATGCAAATCGAATGGCCGTCACGGGAAGTTGCAGGCGCGCAGTTTCTCCGGCAACCGGGCGTCAGCAGCGGGAAATTCATGCGCGGCCAGTTCGGACAAGCCAGTCCATTTCACCGCCGCGCAGTCCAGCGGCTGCGGTTCGCCGGAAAGAAGTTTGCAGATGAAGAATTTCAGGCGGACGGATTTTTCGGGGTAGTCGTGGAAAATTTCCTCAAACAATTCGCCGACGGAAATTTCCACGCCCAGTTCCTCGCGGATTTCTCGGACAAGGCATTGCTCAAAGGTCTCGCCCTGCTCGCGTTTGCCTCCGGGAAATTCCCAAAGTCCCCCAAGATGCGATTTGGCGTGCCGCTGCGTAATGAGCAGCTTGCCGTCGCGGAAAATGAGCGCGGCGCTGACCTCGATGCGGTTTTTAGTTTTTGATTTTAAGTTTTTAGTCGAAGTGGAAGGCTCGTTGCTCATCTCAACTAAAAATTAAAAACTTAAAATTCAAAATTACCTTCCGACGCTCTTGTAAATCCAGCCGAGCTTTTCCATTTCGGCGGGGTCAAAAAGATTTCGCCCGTCAAACATGATGGGATGCGTAAGTGACTTTTTGGCGCGGACCAGATCCAATTTTTTGAACTCGTCCCACTCGGTCGCGACCACGAGCGCGTCGCAGCCTTCGGCCACGGCGTCCATGTCGTCAACGTAAGTCACGTTCGGCAAAAGTGATTTGGTCTTGTCCATCGCCTTCGGATCATGGACGCGCAACGTCGCGCCGTCTTTCAGCAAACGCTGGCACAGGTCTATCGCGGGCGAGGAGCGCACATCGTCGGTGTTTTGCTTGAACGCAAGTCCCAACACGCCGATTTTTTTATCCTTCAACACCCAGAGCGTGTCGGTGATTTTTTTGATGAACCGCTCCATCTGGTCGGCGTTGATGCGCTGGACTTCCTTGAGCAGCCTGAAGTCGTAGCCGATTTGTTCGGCAATTTTGATGAACGCGCTCAAGTCCTTTGGAAAACAACTGCCGCCGAAGCCGATGCCGGCGTTGAGAAACCTGCGGCCAATGCGCTCGTCCAGGCCGATGCCCTGCGCGACTTCCTGCACGTTCGCTCCGGCGGCTTCGCACACCGTCGCAATGGCGTTGATGTAGGAAATTTTCAGCGCGAGAAATGAATTCGCCGCGTGCTTGATGAGTTCCGCCGAGTTGATGTCGGTGACAATGATGGGCGCCTTGAACGGCTTGTAAATTTCCGTCATCGCCGCAACGGGCCGCTGCGAGCGGACGCCGATGACGACGCGGTCGGGGTTCATCAAATCGCCGACGGCAAAGCCTTCACGAAGAAATTCCGGGTTGCTGACCACGTCAAATTCCACTTTTGCCGCGCAATAGCGTTTGATGGTTTCGGAAACTTTTTCGCCGGTCTTCACCGGCACGGTGCTTTTGTCCACGACGATTTTGTAGTCTGTCATGGCGGCGGCAATGTCACGCGCCACGCGCTCGATGTAGCTCAAGTCCACCGAACCGTCGGGCTGCGGCGGCGTCGGCACGGCGATGAAAATCACATCGGATTTCTGGACGCCCTCGGCGGTGCTGTTTGTGAAGGAAAGCCGTCCTGCGGCGACATTCCTATTCACGAGCTCTTCGAGGCCCGGTTCGTAAATGGGGATGCCGCCGTCCTGAAGCATTTTCACCTTGGCCGCGTCATTGTCCACACAGATGACGTGGTGGCCGACTTCCGCAAAGCAGGTTCCCGAAACCAGGCCAACGTAGCCCGTGCCGATGATCGTCAGCTTCATTTTTCAAAGGCCCAAATTAAACGGCGCGGACGGGATGTTCGGAGCGGTTGAGGCGGGTTCCGGCTGCGACTTTGTCTGTAATTGCATCGCCCGCACCGCCGCTTCCGAGCCGAGCGAACCGTTGGGATTGGCACGCGCAACATCCTCGTAAAATGCAAGCGCTTCCTTGAGCTTCCCCTGCGATTCATAAATGCGGGCGGTGGCAAGTTTGGCGATGCTCACAGCCATGTCATCTGAAGAACCGTTGAGAAACCGTTGATAAGCGCCAACCGCCAGATCGTCCTTGCCTTGCGCGTCGAGACTCGCCGCCACGCCCAGCGCCGCCTGGTCGGAAAATGCGCCGTCCGGATGCGCGTCCAGAAATTTTTTGAATTGCGCCTGCGCGTCGGCATACCGTCCCGCCGCGAACAGGGTCGCCGCCCCTTGCAGCCACGCGCGCTGTCCAGCAATCGTGGAGGGATAATCCGCGCTTATTTTCAAAAGTCCCTCCGCCGATTGGGCGGCGCCACCGGCAATCACCGCGTCGGTCAGCGCCCTGCCCGCGTCAATTTCCCTCTGTTCCCGCTGCGAGGAGACAAAGTAAAAAACAAGGACGGCGGCGATGATGATCCCTGTGGCGGCAATGATCCGCTTCGCGTTGACCTCGATCCAAGGCCAGAGTTTGAAAAACCAGACTGTTGTTGCATCTTGTGGTTGCATAATGGATGTGCAATCTTTCCTGTGATGCCCCAAAACGCAAGCTCGAAATTACCTGACCGGGTTGAAATTTGCCTGACGACTGCGTTCGATGGCGTCGGCAAGGCTGTTCACAGGAAGAATTAACCGCCAATACATAAAGTCACGCTGCTTTTTTGGTTTGTGTATTGGCCGTTCAAACGAGTTCGTCAGGACGCGACGCCAGCCAATCAGTCAGGCCGGACAGCGGCGCGGACAAAACATTTTGCGCTTTGGAAATGTCCAGAGACGTGTCCAGCGCGCGAGGCGGGCCGGAAAAATCCTTCGCGGAGCCGGGTTTCAATTTCGTTTTGATTTCCGGCCAGCGTTTGACCAGCAATTGCCCGATCTGCCAGCGCGACAATTTTTTCGCGCCCGCAACATGATAAATGCCCGCGCAATTTTTCCCCGCCAGTTCCCAGACCGCCCGAGCGGTTTCAACCGCCGGAATCGGCGAACGAAATTCGTCCGTGAACAGCGTCATCCCCTGCCCCGTTTGCAGCGCGAGCCGCAACTGCTCGTTGAAACTGCGGCCGCCCGTGCGCGACGCACCGTAATTGAGCGACGTGCGGACGACGAGGTGGCGCGGATTTTTCAGGACAATTTCCTCGGCGGCGGCTTTGGTCTCGCCATAAACGTGAAGCGGATTCGGCGCATCGGTCTCGGTGTAATTTCCCCTGCGCCCGTCGAAAATCAAATCCGTGGAAAAGAAAACTAATTGGATTTCCGCCGCCAATTCCGCCAGCAATTTTGAGGCTTCAACATTCACGTGCCGCGCGAGCGCCGGATTTTTCTGCGCCTCGCCGGCGGCGCTGATGGCCGCGCAGTGGATGACAAGCTGTGGCCGGTCTTTCTTGAATTCACGTTTGACCGCTTCAAAGTCGAGTAAATCAAGCTGCTCGCGCGCAACCGCACGCACACGCCAGCGCGGGGCAAATCGTGGCGCGGTCTGGACAAGATAATTGCCGATAAGGCCGTTCGCACCGGTGATCCATGCGAGTATCGTGTTCACAATTATGAGGAAATTACATTTTGCGGAAAGAGGAACAACCTGGATTCCTTAATTACCCAACGACTCCGGGTGTCGTTTTGGATTCATGCTCCTGCTGCATTATTGCCCGTCGGCGAAAATAATTTTCAAGGAAATTCAATTCAACACCACGCCGCGACGGTAGTAAGTCGGAATGTCAAGGTCTTCGCCCTTGTGAATGGTCGGCTCGCTCTTGTCGAACCGGCCCTTGGAAATGATCGCCAGCGGCAATTGCTCCTGCCGCATCCGGAAACCCGCCTTTCGCGCACGGCCGGCCGCGTGCTGCTTCAACAATTGTTCGCGCTGCTCAAGCGCGGCGGTCGGCGGCTGTGAAGCGCACCGGGCCATAGGTCTCCCCATCGCGCTGCGGGAAACCGGCTCATCGGCATTGGCCGGAAGGCTTGCCGGTTCCACGTTCGGATTTTGTTTCGCGGCAATCACCGTCACGGAGAGTTTGTTTTTCATCGCGGCGTCCACCGCCGCGCCCATGATGATCTGTGCGTGTTCGCATTGGCGGCCGATTTGTTCCATCACGCGGCTGACCTCTGCCATCGTCAAATCTTTTCCGCCCAGCAAACTCACCAGCACGGCGTCGGACTCGGCCAGCGCGCGGCCTTCGTCGAGCAGCGGATGCGCGAGCAGCTTTTCCACAATCTCTCGCGAACGTCCGGCACCGGTCGCCTCCACCGAGGCAAAAACGCTTTCGGAATGGCGGTCGCGCACGAGCGCGCACAAATCCTCGAAGTGAATCTGAATCAAGCCGGGCCGCGTCAGCAACTGCCAAACGCCGCGCACGCCTTCGGCGAGCAATCCGCCGGTGATGCGAAATGTGTCAAGCACGCTCGTGTTTTCGTCAATGAGCTTGAACGTCTTTTGGCTCGGCAGGCAGATCACGCCGTCAGCGACGGATTTCAACTGTTCCAGGCCTTGCTGTGCCTGTTGCTGGCGGCGGTTGCCTTCACACGCGAAAGGAAGCGTCACAAACGCCAGCACGAGCGCGCCGGTTTCCTTCGCCGCGCGCGCCAGCACGGGGCTGATGCCGCTGCCCGCGCCGCCACCCAGTCCGGCGATGATGAACACAACGTCGGCACCTTCGCACGCGGTCTTGAGCGTGGCAAATTGTTCCTCGGCAATCGCGCGGCCACGATCGGGATCGCCGCCGGTGCCAAGTCCGCGCATCAATTTTGTTTCGAGATGAATCTTCACTGTCGCGGACGACGCGGCGAGAGACGGCGCGTCCGTGTTGACCGCCGCAAAACTTGCGCCGGTGAATTCTTCCGTGTTCAGCCCGTCGAGCACGCTGACGCCCGCGCCACCAACGCCGGCGATTTTTATCACGCGCGCGGCACTGGGTTCGAGCGCCGCCGGTTGGATTTCAGTTTTAGTTTTCATGGCGAATTAATTTTTATCGTCGCAAGAAGCCGGCAATGGTGCTTTTAATTCCCGCCGCAATGGACAATTTGCCTTCACGCTTGCGCGCTTTGAGCGAACCGAACTTGGCCAGGCCGATGGCCGTGACAAATTCCGGCTGGTCAAGCGCGGACTTGAGGCCGCTGATGGAATTCGCCTGTCCCAGCGAAACCGGCATATGGAAAATCGGCTCGGCCAGTTTCGCGATTTGCGGAACGCGCGCGCAGCCGCCGCAGAGAAAAACGCCCGCGCGCAAATAATCCACCAGCCCGGCCTGCTCCAAATCTTGCGCGACAATCTGGAAAATCTCCTCCAGCCGCAGCGACATGATTCGTTGCAAATGCTCGACGTTGACCGTCTTGAGCGGCAGGCCGAGTTCGTTCATTATCGTCAGCGTCCGGCCCTTCATGGCTTCTTCCACCAGCGCCGAGCCGTTTTCCTTTTTTAATTTTTCCGCGCGGCTCAACGGCACTTTCAGGCCGTGGCCCAGATCGTTGGAAACGTGGTCGCCGCCGAGCGCGAGCGCGCCGGTGTGCCTGATGACGCCGTCGGCATAAACGGCGTAATCCGTCGTGCCGCCGCCGATGTCAATCACCAGCGCACCGAGTTCCTTCTGCTCGTTCGTCAGCAGCGCGAGCGACGACGCGAGGCCGTTGAAAACAATTTCGTCCACTTCAAGCTGCAAACCTTTCACAAGGCGGACGGCGTTTTGCATCCGGTTCGTGTTGCCGTGAACGACGTGCATGTCCACTTCCAGCCGCGCGCCAAGCATCCCGACGGGATTCATCACGCCATCCTGCCCGTCCACAAAAAAGTGCTGGCGGACCGCGTGGATGACCGTGTTCTCGGCGGGCAGATTGATCGCCTTCGCGTTTTTAATCACATCCTGAACATCGTCCTCGGAGATTTCGCGGTCGGCAGACACGACCGGATGGACGCCGCGATTGTTGAAGCCGCGGATGTGGCCGCCGGCCACGCCGAGATAAACATTGCGGATTTCCACGTCGGCCATTTGCTCGGCCTCGACGATGGCGTTGCGCACGCATTCCTCGGCCTGCGCCGTGTCCACGATTTCACCCTTGCGCACGCCGCGAGCCGGCGACTGGCCGACGCCGACGATGTTCAGCGCGCCCTCGGCGTTCCGCTCACCGACCACGGCGCAGACCTTCGACGTGCCTATTTCAAGGCCGACTATGATATTCGAATCGTCAAACATTTTTCCTCCATGAATTTTCAGGGTTAATGCTCTTCAGCGCCGCCGGCGGAGAAAACATTTCCGTCCAGCGAACCGGAACATTGTTCCTCACCGCCAGATCAAGTGAGACAATCATCTTATTTTCGCTCACGCCCAAATCGTATATCTCGCGCCAGCGACTTAATTGTTGCCCGAAATTTTCCAAGCCAAAGGTGATTTCCCCGCCCTGCTCCGTCGTCGCGACAATGACGCCCCGCGACGAAACATCAATGCGCCGCAATTCCACCAGCCCTGCCATCGGCGAATGTTTGAAAGCGCCGATCAATTGCAACGCAGCCATTGCCTGGGGCGATTCAACGCGATGACCCGCTTGAAGTTGATAGACATTCAGTCCTGTAACCTCTGGCAATTGTGCGCTCATCCGCGACAGCGAAATCACGCGCCGGCGTGGATCAAGCGGTTTCATGACGTGGCCGTCTGCGTCCAATTGCAGGATGGATACGGCAATCCCGCCCGAAGCGGTCGCAGTCGGTATGTTCACCTGCGCCACCGGCCTGCGCTCCGTCACGAGGATTTTCAAGGTGCGCGGCAAAATGCGCTCGACGGAAACCGAATTAATCGTCGAAACCAATTCTAAATTTCTTTTCACCGAAGCCAGATCGAGCGCAATCAGGTTCATGCCGGGATTTACATTCGACCATTGGCGCAACTGCTCCGGCGGAATCACGCCGTCCGTCTGCACCTGGATGTTTTGAATCGCGAACTCGGGATTTTCGTAAATGAATTCGTCCAGCGCCCACTCGCCCGCGCGCCAGAAAAGATAAAGCCCGAACACCGTGCCAAATAAAACGCAAAACCCGACCGCCGCCAGCCGTGTGCGCGTCGCGCGCACCTGATCCGAGCGCAGCTTTACGTCGAGCAAATGCCCGCGATTCAGCCGCCGGTTCTTTCGTTCGCGTTTAATCCACATAATTTTTTAGCCATAAAAGAACACAAAGTTCGCAAATAAAATTCAGGCAAACGCAACGGAAGCCGTTTCCTTTTTGTGTTCTTTGCGTTCTTTCGCGGCCTGTTTTCTTTTCAAAGCCAGATCAATCATCTGCTGGCAAAGTTCTTCGTAACTCAAACCCGCCGCCGCAGCCGCTTTTGGCAGCAAACTTGTTTCAGTCATCCCGGGCAATGTGTTCACTTCCAGCACGACCGGCCCGCCGTTCGCACGCACCATCACGTCCACGCGGGCGTAATCGCGTCCGCCGATTGCGTGAAACGCGCCGAGCGCCGCCGCTTGAATCCGTTGCGTCGTCGCCGCATCAAATTCCGCCGGACAAAAATACTCCGTGCAACCCGCCGTGTATTTATTGCGATAATCAAAACCGCCCGCCTTTGGACAAATTTCCAATACCGGCAACGCCACACCGTCTAAAATTCCCACCGTCGTCTCGCGCCCGACGATTTTTTCCTCGACCAAAACTTCCGAATCAAATTTCAACGCTTCCGCCAGCGCATTTTGCCAGTCTTCCGCGCGCTCGACAAATTGCAAACCGACACTCGAACCCTGCCGCACCGGTTTCACGACCAGCGGCAGTTGCAAATTTTTCGGCAGAGGAGTTTTTTCCGAATTGACGACCACAAACTTCGTCGTCGGCACGCCGGACTCGATGCACTTTTGCTTCGTCAAAACCTTGTCGAACGCAATCCGGCTCGCTTCCGAATCGCAGCCCGTGAAAAGCACGCCGAGTTTTTCCAATTGCCGCTGCACCGTGCCGTCCTCGCCGTAAGTGCCGTGCAACGGCGCGAGGCAGACGACCTCCGTGTCCGGCGGCAAAATCCAGTCCGGCGTTTTGGGATCCAGCTCGACCACCGTGTGACCGAGCGACCGCAACGCCTTCACCACGCCCGCGCCCGAACGCAACGACACTTCGCGCTCGGCGCTTGGGCCGCCGAGCATCACCACAATTTTTAATCTGCCGCTCATTTCAAATTAAAGAAACCTCTAGTTTTCTGGCTTCAATTTCTCTCCAGATTTCTGGAAGAGACTGTTGAATGTGTTGCGCTAAAGATTTTTTCCCTGCGGCGGAAATTATTCCAGCTTCGTCAAAACGAATAACTCTCAACCGCTTCGCCAAACGCAATAAAACAAGAAACCATTTTCCGGCATCGGCATTGACCATGTTCAAAAAATTCCCCGGTTGCAGCTTAAACGACCTCATGGATCGAGTGGCACGAGGAGAAAGGTCAATATGCGCCGTGTCGAAATGATATGAATGGCCTTCAAGACGCAATTTCGTTTCAAGTCTGGTGAACCAAGCGTGCGGCGGCGGATTCCATTGCCGAAAATAATTTACCAACCTCACAGCCAATTTTTCGGACGTCATCGGAAAGCTCCAGCCTCTCTCTCCATCGAATTCTTTAGATGAGGGATTGACGGCGACAGTGGCAATTTCCGCTGTTTCAATTTCCCCAAAAAAAGGTGTTGGAATTACAGGATGATTTGGACGATACAAACTGGCAAACCGTCTATCGGTTTGATTAACCCATTCCCAAATATCACGAGTGGTTTGTTTGAGGTGGTTTGATGGGCTGTGTTCAACAAACAGATTCTTTTGGAATGCTCCCCACTGCCCATCTCCGCGCCAAAGGATTGCCCGTCGTGGAAACACGCTGGAAGGATTGTCATCAACGATAACATCCGGCTTGCCCGCGAATCCCGAAAAAAAACTTACTACGCCACAGTCTTCTGCCGCTTTACGCGCATACGCTCCGCCTGCTCCAGACCACAAATACAAACCCGAATCTGGATATTCGGCAGAGAGCTTCAACACAGTCTGTCGCAAAATTTCTTTTGCGCGCGGATCTATTTGCTCATTGCTGTTTAGCAACGTGCCATCCACGTCTATGAAGATGTTGAGACTCATTTTTTATTCGCAAAATTTTCCAGCGACACGGCAATGTTCGGAAATGCCTTCAAAACCTGTTTGTCCGCCGTCACCAACGGCACGCCCAAATCCTGCGCCAGCGCCACATATTCGCAGTCGTAAGCCGAGCAATCCGATGCCAGCACCAGCTTGATGATCCGCTCGGTCGGCACGGAATATTCATTCGCACCCAAATCTTTCTGCACGTTCAAATAGGCGGCGTTGGCCTCGTTCTCGGTCAGCGTTTTGCGCCGCAGATAACCCGCCAGGACATTCCGAAATTCCGCGCGCCACAAAATCGGCGACGCCCACACTTTATCCCGATCTTTCACCGCTTCCGCCAGTTCATCAAAAGCGCTCGGCAGCCAGAAATAAACCAGCAGACTGTTGTCCACGACAATCACGCGCGGCCTTCTTCCTTGAAGCGCTTCAAATCTGCCGCCGTCACCTTGAACTTGAGCGAATTGCGGAACTGGCGCGCCCGCTGAATAATTCCCTCGGCCTCCACCGGCTGGCTGCGCACGCTGGATTCCAGCACTGCGATGGCTTCCGTGTTCAAACTGCGGCCATGCGTCACCGCCCGTTTTTTTAACGCCTGATGCGCTTCCTTCGACAACCCTTTGATCGTAATCGTTATCATGGCACAACCATAACGCAACCATTTTGAATGTCAACGATCTTCGCCGATGATTTCGACTTCCGTGTGCAATTCAATTCCGCGTTCGGCTTTTGCCTTCGCCTTCAAGATTGAAATCAATTCCAAAACGTCGCGCGCCGTCGCGTTGCCGTCGTTCACGATGAAATTGCCATGCTCGGCGGAAACCACCGCGCCGCCCACGCGCGCGTTTTTTAATTTTAATTCTTCAATCAATTTGCCCGCTGGAATTTTTTCGGGATTTTTAAAAATGCAACCCGCGCTCGGCGCCGCCGGTTGCGATCCCCAGCGTTTTTCGCTGAACGATTTCATGCGTTTTTCAATTTCCTCGCGCGGCAAAGTCTTGCACTTGAAAACCGCGCCCAGCGCGATGTGATTTTTCAACGCCGCGCAACTGCGATAATCAACGGACATTTCTTTCGGCGTCATTTCAAAAATGTTGCCGCCAAAATCCATCACCCGCACCGACTCGACGACATCGAACGTCGCGCCACCCATCGCGCCCGCATTCATCCGCAACGCGCCGCCGACGCTGCCGGGAATGCCTTCGAGAAATTCCACGCCGCTCAAATTGTTCCGCTTCGCCTCGACCGAGACATTTTTCAACTTCGCGCCCACGCCGCAGAAAATTCGCTCGCCACGAATTTCAATTTTTGAAAATTCCGGCTGCGCCAGGCAAATCACCACACCGCGAAACCCGCCGTCACGCACCAGCAGATTCGAGCCACGACCGAGAATGAAAAACTTGATTTCGTTTTCGCTGCAAAATTTCACGACGCTCGCCAAATCGTCTTCCGTCGCCGGCTCGACATAAACATCCGCCGGGCCACCGACGCGCAACGTAGTATGCTTCGCCAGCAGCTCGTCACGCCGAATTACCGTCGCGCTTGAAACGCGTCCGGCAATTTTATCCGCGATATTTTTCTCGATCCGCATCGGGTTCTCCAAAATGTCAGCCGTCGGCGTCATGGTTCAATGGGCATGCTTCGCCGGGCCGTGCGCATGGCCGCACCCGCACTTTTTCACTTTCGATTGCGTTGCTTCCTGCTGCTGCGTAATCGCGGTCAAAATGTTTTCTGCAATCTGCTCCGCTGATTTCGGCGCGTGCCATTGTGCCAGGGCGGATTTCATCCTGGCGCGAACAGTTTCATTTTCAACCAGTTCGGTCAAAATGGCCGCAACTTTTTTCGGCACGACGTTTTTTTGTTCCAGCAATTTTGTCGCGCCGGTTTTCTCCAGGGACAGCGCGTTGAAAAATTGATGGTTGTCCGCCGCCGCAGGAAACGGCACAAGCAGCGACGGCAGCCGCGCCGCGGCAATTTCTGCGAGCGACGATGCGCCAGAACGACTGACACACGCGGTTGCCGCACCGAGAGCCAAATCCATTTCGGCGAGAAACGGTTTGACGACGGCTTTGATTTTTTGCGCGGTGTAGAAATTTTTTACTTTTTCAAAATCATTTGCGCCGGTGAGATGCAGCCATTGCCAGTTTTTTTTGGCTAGCAGCGGCAGCGCGAACAGAATCATTTCATTTAATCCAGTTGCGCCCTGACTGCCACCGACGACAAGAATTGTTGGAAGGTTTGGTTCGAGGCCAAGCGCGATGCGGCAACTTTCAATCGTAGCAGCCGACGTGAGTCGGCTCTGATTTTTAGAATGAGCGGACTCACGTCCGATGCTACAAAATTCAGGGCGAACTGGCGTTCCGGTCACGGAAACTTTGCGCGCCTTCAATCTCGCAGCGGCTTCTGGAAACCCGACGAACGCCTCGTCCACAAAGCGCGCGAGAAAACGATTGGCGCGTCCTGGAATGGTGTTGGATTCATGCAGGAAAGTTTTTGCGCCGAACTTTTTGGCGGCAAGAACCGGCGGCGCGCTGGTGAATCCGCCCATTGCCAGGACGGCGTCGGGTTGATGCTGCTTGAACATTTTCCGCGCGGCGTGAAAAGATTTCCAGAAGCTCCAGGCAAAGGAAAAGTAATTCCGATTTTGCAATCCCACGGCGGGCAGCGTGAAAACTTCCATTCCGTTCGCCGACTTCACAGCTTGCTGGTCAACATTCTTCGGCGAAATGAGCAGCGCGATCCGGCAGCCGCGTTTTGTCAATTCTTCGGCGATGGCGATTCCCGGAAAGAGATGGCCGCCCGTTCCGCCGCAGGCGATGGCGACGAAGGGCGTTTTGGTTTCTGGGGCGGTCATGTTGCCCTCGCGGCGAAGGGATTTTCACCGGCGTCAATTTCCGGTTTTGATTTTTTTTCACGCTCTGAATTTTTCCGCACGGGCGCATGGCGCGCGATGCTCAATAAAATTCCGATGCCCATCAACATTGCGAGCAGGCTTGAGCCGCCGGAGCTGATGAACGGCAGCGCCAGTCCCTTGTTCGGCAGGACGCTGGTGACGACGCCGATGTTAATGGCGGCCTGCAACGAAATTAAAAATGTGACGCCCGCCGCGAGCAGGCAGCCGAAATTGTCGCGCGCGTTGAGCACAATGCAAATGCCGCATACCGCGATGAGCAGAAACGCAACGATGACGAACAGCGTGGCGATCAACCCCAGTTCCTCGCCGATGTTGGCGAAAATAAAATCGCTCTGGATTTCTGGGACGTAGCCGAGCTTTTGCAATCCATTACCGAGGCCGAGGCCGGTCACGCCGCCCGCGCCGAGCGCGATCATGCCCTGCTGCGCCTGAAGCGCCGCGCCGTTGAGGTGTTGCTGCGGGTGCAGCCATGCGGCGATGCGGTTCATGCGCATCGGATCGTGCAAAATGGAAACGGCCAAAACCGCTGCGCCGAGAAACGCGGGAACAAAAAGATGTTTCAGGCGGACGCCTGCGACAAGAAGCATCATTCCGCTGACGGCGGCGAGAAGAATTGTCGTGCCGCGGTCGGGTTCGACAAAAATCAAACCGAGCGCCGCAGCGATGATGATGCCGGGAAAAATGATTCCGCGTTTGAACGTGTCCATTTTCCGCTGGGAGCGGTCGCAATACCACGCGAGCATGATGATGAGCGCGATCTTGACGAGTTCGGACGGCTGGACGCTGCCAACTCCGGGAATATGAATCCACCGGTTCGCACCGTTGAGCCTCATACCGTAAATTTTTTGCCCCAAATTAGGCAGAAAAACCATTGCGGCCAAAAACAGCGCGCAAATGAAAATTGGCAGCGCGAGTTTTTTTAGAATCGCGTAATCAACAACCGTGGCGATTGCGCACGCAACGAGACCGAGTGCGCACCAGACAAGCTGCATCTTGAGCAGGTGCGCGCCGACTTCTGCGTGCGTATGGGCGTTGAAAAGCCCCAGACTAGCGCTGTAAACCATCACCAGCCCGAGGGCGAGCAGCGCGGCGACGCAAAACAACAATGTTGTGACGGCGACCTTCATTTCAATTTCTCAAAATTCCGCGATGCGAAATCCGCCGCAGCCACGCAACCGTTAATTTGTGGGCGCCAGCGTCGGCGGCATGATTGCGGGCGTAACCGGGGCCGCTGTCATGGCCGGCGCAATTGCGGCTTCAGCTTTCGCCGGAATTTTTAATTTCTTCCCGACTGTGATTCTCGTCGTGGTCAGGTTGTTTTCGGACATGATCAGTTTGACGGTTGTGCCGTGGGCCTTCGCTATTTTCGTCAGCGTGTCGCCGGACCTGACTTTGTAGGTTTCCTCACCGGTTTCAGCCGAAGTTGTCGCGTCAGTTGTCCCGGTCACAGACATTCCGCCAGCCGGGGCTGGAATTACAAGCTTCTGGTTGATTTTCAATTTTGTCGGAACGACTTCAGGATTCGCAACTTCAAGCGCTTTTAATGACACACCATATTTTTTTGCGATTTTTCCGAGCCTGTCGCCCGCGGCAACCGTGTATTCGGTCGTGGTGGGTTCAGGCACCGGCGACGGCACAATAATCGGCGGATTAGTCGGAAGCGGCGGAATGTAGGCTGTCAAATTTGATGTTTCAGTCGGCGGATTCGTGTCGGCGACGACCGGTGGATTTGTATCTGGCTGCGGCGTGATTTCGGTTTCCGGATTTTCGCGTTTGCAGCCCTGGATGAGCATCGCGGTCAAGCCGCAGACGCTGACGGCCAGCACGATGAAGACGCCGAGCTTCATGCGCGAGCGGCGTTTGTTTTGTTCCAGGAGTGAGCCTTGTGGGACGAATGGATTGGGGTTGTTCATTTTTTTGGCGCGGGTTGCGTCCTTTCTTCGAGGTCGGTTTTGTTAGTTTGAGCTTTCCGCTGTGAAATTTTCCCTCGAAAAATTTCATGGCGGGTTAAATTTATTTTGTTCAT
>DATCDZ010000095.1:0-6766 GCA_036510395.1 Verrucomicrobiia bacterium | reverse complement strand
CGGAAACATCAATTGTTCCAATTCGCTCCGATCCAGCGAGGTCGCCGCGCGCAACAATCGCGGGTTGGACCACATCTTTTCGATATTCATGCGCTCTGTTCTACCAAAATCGGCGAAAAATACAATAACCCATAAGGTCTACTGTATCCGTAATCGCCAACAACATTTCCATCACCGGCGGCAGCACATTTTCCGCAAGTGGCGGCGTGGGCGTCGTTGACAACGGCGGTCTCTCCATCTCGGGCAACTTTGTCACCATTTCCGGTTCTGATCTGGAGGTCAACAACATTTCCGCCGCCGGTTCCACCCTCACGGCCAATGACGGCGACCTGCTGATTGCTGACAACGGTTCCATCTCAATTTCCGGCATAAATTCCGCCGTCATTTCGGGAAGCACCGTCTCGGCCAACGACATTACCATCGCCAACTCCATCTTCACGGCTTACGGAGGTGACATGGATGTTTATGATAATGGCCAGGTTGCGGGTGCGCCTAACACTGATGGATCTGACACCGTATCGGTCAACGACATTTCCATTTCCGGCAGCACTTTGGATGCTTATGCACCATACGGCGCTGGCGGAAACATGAACATCTCCGGCAACGGGGCCGTGGGGATAAATAATTCGACGATTTATGCGGACAACAATGTGAACATCACGGCCGAGCAGGTGAAACTGGGCGTGCCTATCTACGATCCAAGTGGCGGTGTTACCGTGAGCGGTGGCTCAATCACTGCCGGTCAAAATCTGACGATCACCGCAAACGGAGGCGCCGGGACGACAATCAATAATGGCGCGTCCTTGAATGCGTTTTATATCAGCGTGAATTCTCCGGACGGCATTCTGATCAACCAGGATGGCAGCAGCAGCAAATATACGGGCAATCAACTTAACATGACAGCAGGAAATGGTAATTCAGACGGAGGGCCTCTGATAGCCGTTCAAAACGTCAACTTAAGTGCGTTTGCAACAGTCAACATGGTGGCACATACGATTGACCTCCTTAATGTTGCCTTCGGCGGTTCAAGTATAGTGAATCTCGGATGTTATTATGGGGGGCAGGCAAACTATAATTATGGAATCAACGTCAACAATGGAGTCATAGTTGGTGAAGCAAATCTACTAAATGTAAGTCATGGTGGCACGGCTATTACATCAGCGTCCCAGGTTGGTATTGGCATTGGCACCACGCCCGGAATCTATGTTCACGGGAACCAGTAGTTGTAGCACTGATCTTGATTCGTCCCGTTGATTTCAAAAAAATATAAAAATGAAAATGATCAGAACGCTTGCAACCCTGTTGTTTAGTTTCATCGTCTTGTCGGCGATTTCATTGCGCGCACAGCCTGCGCCGTCCACGGCCGTCCAGCAGTTGCAAAACTTCCAGCAGAACATGGAGCAGCAAAACCCGATGGTCGGCCCCCGTGCGGGCGGAAACGCGCCGGAAACCTACACGAACGAAAATTTTGACATCGGCGAGCAGCATATTTTGAGGGTCATCCCCAAACCGACGATGTGGGAAGTCGTGGCGGACAGCAGGTTTTTTTACACGGACAACGCCACGCTTTCGCAAAGGACGGCGGCCAACCCGCTCACATCAGCCGGCGTGTTTATCAACACCGTCTCGGCCGCTTATGCACCGGCGCCTTACAGGCTGGGTGCCGGCAGGTTTGCTCCCGACGCCGGATATCGCTCTCAATGGTATAATTACAATGGAGCAATACTTCCCGGCGGGGGATCTGTCAGCAGTCTTGATTTCAATGTGCAGACTGTTTTTTTTGGGGCGAAGTATCTGCTGCCAGGCGACTGGCAGTTTTTTGGTGAATTTGACTACACCCGCATCGTGCAGCAGCCTGACTATGGCATTGAATTCTACCACGCACTTGTCCCCAGCGTCGGTGTGCAAAAGTTGTTTCAGGTCACCCAGAATTCACTGGTCTCCGCGAGTTTGCAGACAGACTATAACTTTAGCTGGTCTCCAGGATATGACCTTAACGGCCAATACTATACTCACAGCCAGGATCGCTGGGATGGCACTTTTTCTTTGGCCTACAGTTGGCAGCCCGTGCCGAAAGTGGTTGTGCAGCCATATTACCGCATGACATATACCCGCTATCATTTCAATTCAGCGGGGA
Source organism: Verrucomicrobiia bacterium (assembly GCA_036510395.1). Classification (GTDB taxonomy): domain Bacteria; phylum Verrucomicrobiota; class Verrucomicrobiia; order Limisphaerales; family UBA11358; genus UBA11358. The sequence continues at coordinate 4,629 of DATCDZ010000095.1, read as the reverse complement.
ACAGCATCGGACGCGACGACATTCTCAACAGCTTTGGGTTTTCCGTGTCGTATTATTTCACCCGATGGCTTTCCTTTCAGATGTTTGACAACTACGATGCCAAATCATCGGATGACAATTCTCTTGCGGCCGCCGGTTTTAATCCAGGTTATAGGGCGTTTGATTTGGGCGTGGAACTGACGGCCACATTGCGTTTCTGAACTCCAGGAAACATTGCGGGTCGTGCCGGAATAATTTTCAGTGGTGGCAGCCGCACCCGTGGCCGCACGAGCCTTCCTCAAAATCTTCCGTCGTGGGGATGCGTCCAAGCTCCAGCGTTTTGGAAATCTTCTTCTGTATCGAGTGCTGGATTTCATGAATCTCCTCCTGCGCGTCGAGAAAGCCGCGCGCGACCGGGTTGGCGAGCAGGGACTCGCGGCTCTTTTCAAAATCTGAAATTTCAGCCGGTGCCAGCGGCTGGCCGTGCTGCTGTTTTTCCTGCAACGTCTGACCAATGCCCATCAGCGTTTCATACTGGCCGCGCGCCGATGCGTCGGCCAGGAAAGTGTCAATCCGGCTGCGGATGGAAATCATCTCCGGCTCGGCGATGATGGTCTGGCAGAGTTCCTGCGTTTTTTCGTCGATTTTTTTCATAATTTATAATTTCGTGCGCGCAATAAATCACACTTCGCGTCCAAAAGCAATTGGATTGACACGCCTGCGCAAATCGCCAAATCTTTTTCAAATCTATGCTGTCAATTGCCTCCGTCTGCGCCCTTCACATCCCATGAAAAATCTGCAACAACTCGCCGACATCGTCGCCGCTGAATTTCAAAAAAAAAACGGACGCCCGCCGCGCTGGATCGTCGCCGCGCCGGGGCGCGTCAACGTCATCGGCGAGCACACGGATTACAATGACGGATTCGTCCTGCCCATGGCAATTGAACGCTACGCCGTCATGGCCGCAGATTCATCCTCGTCGCCATCCTCATCCTCGATCTCGATTTACGACGCCCAGTTCAAGGAGACCGCGACGATTGACATTTCCGCTCCTGTCAAAAAAGGCCCGCCGAAATGGTCGAATTACATTCGTGGCGTCATCGCGGGATTCCAAAATCGCGGCGTAAAGATTCCCGCGCTCGATGTGGCTTTCATGTCCACTGTGCCGCCTGGTGGCGGATTGAGCAGCAGTGCCGCGCTCGAAGTCTGCACCGCCACGCTGATTGAAACCGCGACTGGTGCCGTGATTGATCCGGTTGAAAAGGCGCTGCTTGCGCAGAAGGCAGAGCACGAATTCGCCGGGGTTCCTTGCGGCATCATGGACCAGTTCATCTCCGTGATGGGACGCGAGAGCCATTTGCTTCTGCTCGATTGCCGCTCGCGAAAAACGGAGCTGGTGCCGATGAATCATCCGTCTGTCGCGCTGCTCATCGTCAACACCAACGTGAAGCACGAATTGAGCGGCGGCGAATACGCCCAGCGCCGTTCGCAATGCGAGGCCGCCGCGAAGATTCTTGGTGTCTCCTCCTTGCGTGATGCGACGGCTGAAATGCTCGAACGAACAAAGGACACAATGGGCGAAGTCGTTTATCGCCGCGCGCGGCACGTCGTCGGCGAGATTGAACGCACCGTTCACGCCGTCGAAGCAATCCGCAATTCCAACTGGGCGGCCGCAGGCAATCTCATGTATGCCAGCCACGCCTCGCTGCGCGACGATTACGAGGTGAGCTGCAAGGAGCTTGACGAAGTGGTTGAAATCGCAGAATCCATCGGCGTAAAAGGCGGAGTTTTCGGCTGCCGCATGACTGGCGGCGGCTTTGGAGGCTGCGCGGTCGCCTTGGTGAAAACGGAGAACATCGCGGGCATCACAACACAGATGGTCGCCGATTACAAAACGAAAACCGGGATTAACGCGACAATTTTTGTCTCGCGTCCGGCGGCGGGCGCGACTGTCATCAAAGCCTGACAACAAGAATTGCTTTGCAACGCCAGGGGAAGCACGAAAGGCCATGGCACGCATTTCGCCAAAATTTCAAAACCGGCAACCTGCCGTGAGCCGTAAAATACAAATCATCATATCAGGATATGTTGATTTATTATTTGCATTGCGGAAAACTTTCCGTTAATTTTAAGCGGTTAATTTGCAACAAACCAAACCGATGCCGGATAGAATCGAATATCTTCAACGCCTGTTGCGCGAGCGCATCGTCATCATTGACGGCGCGATGGGCACGATGATCCAGCAGCACAAGCTGGACGAAGCGGCGTTTCGCGGCACGCGTTTCGCGGACTGGCGCGGCAAAGATTTGAAAGGCCTCAACGATTTGCTCAACGTCACGCAGCCGCAGATCATCGAGGGGATTCACCGCCAGTATCTCGAGGCGGGCGCGGACATCATCGAGACGAACACGTTCAACGCGCAATCCGTCTCGCTCGCGGATTACGGGCTGGAATCGCTGGCCTATGAATTGTCGAAGGCGGGCGCGAAATGTGCGCGTCGCGCGGCGGATGCGGTGGAAAAATCGCAGCCGGAAAGAATTTGTTTTGTCGCGGGCGCAATCGGCCCGACGACGAAAACATCTTCTATTTCAACTGACGTAAATAATCCCGGCGCACGCGGCACGAATTACGACGAACTGGTCAAGGCCTACAGCGAACAGATCAATGGCCTGCTTGATGGCGGCGCGGATGTGCTGCTGGTGGAAACAATTTTCGACACGCTCAACGCGCGAGCGGCATTTTTCGCAATCCAGAAAATTTTTGATGAGCGGGGAATTCAACCGCTGCCATGTAGGACAGACGTCGCGCCTGTCTCTAACTTTGATAAAAATAAAAATGGAGACAGGCGCGACGCCTGTCCTACGAAAACCATTCCAATTCTCGCATCGGTCACTTTCATCCAAGCGGGGAGCAATCGCGGCGTGACCGGTCAGACGGTCGAGGCGTTTTGGAATTCCATTTCCAACGTGCCGCTTTTGAGCGTCGGCATGAACTGTGCGCTCGGGCCGAAGGAATTGCGCCCGCTCATCGAGGAACTTTCCGGCATCGCGCCGATTTACGTCAGCGCGTATCCGAACGCCGGCCTGCCGAATCCGCTGCTGCCGACCGGTTTTCCCGAAACGCCGGAAACGCTCGCGCCGCAATTGCGCGAATGGGCGCAGAACGGCTGGCTCAACATCATCGGCGGTTGCTGTGGCACGACGCCGCTCCACACCAAGGCAATCGCGGACGCCGTAAAAGATTTGCCGCCGCGAAAAGTTCCGACGGTTGAACCGTATTTGCGCTTGAGCGGATTGGACGCGCTGACAGTTCGTCCAAATTCCAATTTTCTGAACATCGGCGAGCGCACGAATGTCGCCGGTTCGCCCAAGTTTGCGCAGCTCATCAAGACCGGCGATTACGAGGCCGCGCTCGCCATCGCGCGCCAGCAGGTCGAGAACGGCGCACAGGTCATTGACGTTTGCATGGACGAAGGGATGATTGACGGCGTCGCCGCGATGCACCGCATTCTCAATCTCATCGCGTCCGAGCCGGACATCTGCAAGGTGCCGGTGATGGTGGATTCCTCAAAATGGGAAGTCATCGAGACCGGTTTGAAATGTCTCCAGGGCAAAGGCATCGTGAATTCCATTTCGCTCAAGGAAGGCGAAGAAAAATTTCTCAAGCAGGCGAAACTCGTCCATCGCCATGGCGCAGCGGTCGTCGTGATGGCGTTTGACGAACTCGGCCAGGCGGATTCGTTTGAGCGAAAAATTTCCGTCTGCAAACGCGCTTACGATTTGCTTGTCGAGAAAGTCGGCTTCCCGCCGCAGGACATCATTTTCGATCCGAACGTTTTGACGGTCGCGACGGGAATGGAGGAGCATAATAATTACGCCGTGGATTTCATCCGCGCAACAAAGTGGATCAAGGAGAACCTGCCGCACGCGAAAGTCAGCGGCGGCATCAGCAACATTTCATTTTCGTTTCGCGGCAACAACGCCGTGCGCGAGGCGATGCACTCGGCATTTTTATATCATGCCATCAAGGCCGGACTCGACATGGGCATCGTCAACGCCGGAATGCTCGAAGTTTACGAGGAAGTGCCGAAAGATTTGCTGAGACTGGTCGAGGATGTTTTGCTGAACCGCCGCGACGACGCGACGGAACGGCTGATCAAATTCGCCGAGTCGGTGAAGCAGAAAGGCAAGGTCGCCATCGTCGAAGATGCGTGGCGCAACGGCACGGTCGAGGAACGCCTGTCGCACGCGCTCGTGAAGGGCATCGTGGATTTCATTGATCTCGACACCGAGGAAGCGCGTCAAAAATACAACAAGCCGCTCCTCGTTATCGAAGGCCCGCTCATGGCCGGCATGAACGTCGTCGGCGACCTGTTCGGCTCCGGCAAAATGTTTTTGCCGCAAGTCGTCAAATCCGCGCGCGTGATGAAAAAAGCCGTCGCGTATTTACAACCGTATTTGGAAGCCGAAAAATCCGCCGGCGCGGCGAAGACACAGGGAAAAATTCTTCTGGCGACCGTCAAAGGCGACGTTCACGACATCGGCAAAAACATCGTCGGCGTCGTGCTGCGCTGCAACAATTACGAGATCATTGACCTCGGCGTCATGGTGCCATGTGAAAAGATTTTACAGACGGCGATTGACGAGAAGG
>DATCDZ010000094.1:0-10169 GCA_036510395.1 Verrucomicrobiia bacterium | reverse complement strand
ATTGCCGATGACGGACGTCTCGCCGACGACCGTGCCGGTGCAATGATCCACAAAAAAATGCGAGCCGATCTTCGCGCCCGGATGAATCTCCATGCCCGAACGCCAGTGCGCCCATTCCGTCATGATGCGCGGAATGAGCGGCACTTCCTTCAAATACAATTCATGCGCCAGCCGCTGAACGGCAATCGCCTCGACGAACGGATAGGAAACCAGGACTTCTTCCTTGCTCAACGCCGCAGGGTCGCCGTCGAAGGCGGCTTCCACGTCCGTTTTCAGAACTTCGCGGATGTCCGGCAGCTTGCCGAGAAATTCCACGGTCAAATCGTGCGCGGCCTTGGTGATTTCTTTTTTCGGCAGATTTTCCGGAGGATGATATTCCAAACTCTTGCGGATTTCGTCCTCCAGTTTTCCCAGGACAGAATCCAGCAAAGCCGCCGTCTCCGTTTTGATTTCCGAGGAATGGATCAGCTTCTCGTCAAAAAATCCGGGGAAAAGCAGTCGCAGCAAATCTTGCGTGATGGCCGTGATGGCGCGCTTGGACGGCAGGTTTTTGCCATCCAGATGATTGATGCCGCCCAGCCGCGCATACGACGCGACGAGTTCGTTCGTGAGTTTGGTGACGGTTTCCACGGGGGCGAATTTAGCACGAAGGCAGGTAGGCAGAAAGTCTAATTAACTTTGTAGGAGACGACGTAAGGAGTCTGATTTCCAATTCGGAATTTGTAATCTGAATTATGAGTCTCGTTACCTCGACTCCTACTTCAATCCGGCTTGGCGAAGACGTTGCCGAGGAATTGCGGCTGCTTGGGAAGTTTCAGCCAATAGCCGTATTCGTAGTATGCATCGTAGAATGTTTTGTCCGGCCAAAGCCATAGGCTGCCATCCGCAGCGAGTGAAACCACGCCGCTTAGAACGCCGGTGAGGGCCACCCAGTCGTTGTGGATGCCCAGCCGCGTTGGAGATGCTGCGGAATTCAGGGAAAACAAACTGTCACCGTATGGCAAATCCCATTTCCAAAGTGTGCCGTCGGATTTGAGCGCGACCATGCCGTTCCACGTCACGACGACGTTTGCCCAATTGGTCTCCGTTCCGACCCGCACAAAGTTTGAATATATTTCCTTGCCATTTTGTTCAAAATTCCAGCTCAACCACAAAGTTCCATCCGACTGGACGCAAACCTTTTCGCCATTTCCCGACAGAGACAAAGTTTGAAACGATACCTGATCCAAATTTGTCTGCCGTTTCAGTTCCTCCTTTTCGGTTTTGAAATCATCAAAATTCACAGTCCAGACACTGCCATCGGCTTTTCTGATGTAATTAATCCCAATCCATGAAACTGGCAAAATTTCCTTCCAGTCGGAGTTCGTCCCGATTTGATATGGCTTGTCGGCGCGCACAGTCGGCCAATTTGTATGCCATTGGGAAGAATTCACGCGATTTGTGTCCCCCCAACGCCAGAGGGTGCCATCTGTTTTCAAAAGCAGGAAACCCGGACGCGACCGGGCGACTTGCTTCCAATTCGTTTCACCGCCGAACCGGATCATCTTGTCGCCTGTCCAGATTTCCGGGACCGCCTTGCTGGAAATCCACAGCGTGCCGTCGGCGTGGACGCCAACGGTGTCGAAATAACCAAAGATATGAGTATATTTTGAAGGCGTAATTTCATCCCATGAGTCAATGTGCCACGCCGAAGCAGAAACCCAGTTTGAACCGTCCATGAATTGTTCCGGCCCGTCGCTTTGCGGCCATGGATGGAGCAACTTTATCTGCAATTCTTTCCACTGGCTCGGACGATCGCCATAATTGTATCCCAAGCTGTCAAACCAGACGCGGCCATCGGGCAGGCGGACGTGAAAATTGTCATATTTTACACTTTCCAGTTTCGGCGGGTTTGACAGTGAAAATATCGCCGCGCCGTGCGGCAACTCCGCCGGTTCAAAAACTTCCCATGCGCGGTTGTAAATCACCGTGCTGCTGACGACTATGAAAATCACCGCGCTTGAAATCCAAAAAATGTTCCGCCACCACATCCGCCGTTCTTCGTGAATGGTCTTGAAATTCAGCCACGCCAGCCAGAACAACGTGGCGACAATCACCGGAATGGCGATGAGGATTGGCAACATGGAATGCCACGGCGTGATGCCGAAAAATGTCGTGTTGTGCTCACCCACAAACTCGACAAATGCAAAAAACAGTCCGCAGCCCAAAGCCGTGGCGACGGTGACTCCAACCGCGTGCAGAAAATTTTTAGAAAGTGTCGAGGCAAAGAACGCAACAAATGTAAACACCGTTGTCCCGATGAGAACGAATATGACAAACCAGATGTGTTGCAATGGAGCGTCGCCAAGCCCGTCAAAAATTCCATTTGGAGCGCCGAAATATGCGGCAGTTTTTTCCAAAACCAGCGGCATGACGCCGCCGAGCAGAGTCCCGAAAAACAGTGCCATGAAAAATTTGATGGCGAACTGAAGTCGTCGCGAGGTAGGCAGGCACAAAAGACTTTCTATCACGCCAAGCTTTCGCTCTTCCGCGACGGCCATGCCGCCGATGATGACCGGCATCATGAGCCACAATATGCAGAAGCCGGACGAGACGAGTTCGCCAATCGGATGTTTGTTACTGTTGGAGAGAGCAGGCCGCAGGCAAATGGCAATGATGTGAAGAGCAAGCAGCGCAGCCGCGCAAAACAGGCTGATGCTGTGCAATTGCAATTCCTTCGCGAACAGCGCCGCGACTGCGCCGCGTTTTTTTCTTTTCCCCGAAAATTTTTTGCCCGCGTCAAAATATTTCCATGTGGGAAATATAATTGTTCCGCCCGTCCATCCCACTTCCTGCGCGCGGAAGAATAGCCAGCGCGCAAACAGATAACTCGCGACGGAATAAATGATGAGCTCGACGTTGGTGAAAAGTGAATCGTAATTATGAAGTGAAGAATTTTCCGGCAGCAGCAACGCCCATGAAATGCCAATCGCTATGGGCGACAAAACCACAACCCACACCGCCGCCACAGTTTGCCGGAGCAGCAATGTGCTCCACAATCCGCCGGCAAACGCCGTGAGCGCGAGCGCCGGGAAAGTCTGAAGGTTCACAAACGCCGCATCGTCAACTTTGCTGGCGCGGAAGCTTGTCAAATGCAGTGCCGCAAGCTGGCGCAAGTCTACGGAAATATAAAACGCGATCAGAACGGATATCGTCGCGGCGGCAAGGGTCGTCACTTTTACGCGCCATAACCGCTTTCGTTCTTCCGGCTGGGACATGAAAAATAAAAAGACGCCCGGACTGAATTCACGGCCAAACGATTCCAGCGCCGGGGCAATCATGCCCAGCCACGCCAGAAAAAAGAAAAATTCCCAGCCGCCAAAGTTGTCCATGTTTTTGACCAGCCACATCGGCACGACGGCCAGAGACAAGGCCACAATCCAGCTCGGCAGCAGCAGGCGGATTTCTTTTTTGACGAGCGGGTTCATGCGTTGGTTTTTTTCAAGAGGTCCGAGGCCACAAAAATTTCCTCCAGCGACAAGGATTCAACCCTCAACTCCTCCGGCTGGTGCGCCTTGAGTTCAGCGAGCAATTGCTCGCCGTTGCCGTTCGCCAGGATTTCCATTTCACGTCCGGCGCGCTTCACGTTCAGCGCAGTGGACAACTCCAATTTCAATTCCTGCGGGAAGCGGGCGCGGATTTTTTTGAAACGGTCGCGCGCGGCGTCGGCTTCCATCGTCAGGAGCGCGCGGCCCTGTTCGATGATGGTAAATTCGTCAATCAAGCCCTCGAATTCAGAAATCAAATGCGTGGAGACGAATACCGTGCGGCGGCCGGGATCGCCGGATTGATACGCACCGATGACGGTCTCGATGAATTCGCGCCGCACAATCGGGTCGAGGCCGCTCGTCGGCTCGTCCAGCACCAGCAGTTCAGGCTCCGGGCAAATCGCGCCGATGAGCGCAAGTTGCGTGCGCTGGCCTTTTGATAGATGGCTGGCCTTCTGTTTCGGGTCGAGTTGAAAGCGTTTCAACAAATCGTTTTCGATGTCTTCGTTCCAATGCTTGCGGAACGAGGCGAGGTATTCCAGCGTGTCGCGCACGGTCATCCACGGATAAAACGCGACTTGGTCCGGCACATACGCGAGCCGCGATTTCACGGCCACTTCGTCCTTGCGCGGGTCGAGGCCGAACACGCGCGCGTTGCCGGAATCGGGCCGGAGCAAATTCAGCAGACACTTGATGGTCGTGGTTTTGCCTGCGCCGTTGCGGCCGAAAAAGCCGTAGCATTTTCCGGCGCGCACGGTCAGCGAGAGGCCATTTACGGCGTCCAGCTTGCCGTAACGTCGCGCGAGGTTTTGGATTTCGATGATGGGCGAGTCAGTGTTCATGGGATTTATTCGTTGTCGGATTTTTCCTTCACCTTGCGCTCGAAGCTGTCGAGCCGGTCCTTGACGAGCGCGAGAAACGCTTCGCGATCCACTTGCAAGTGATGCGCGGCCACGACCGCCTCGTCAATTTCCTTGGTCAAAATTTTTGCGCGGGCGGTCTTGGTGAACGGTGAATTGCTTTCCTTGAGAAAACAGCCCTTGCCGGGAATCGTCTCGATGACGCCCTGGCTTTCCAGCTCGGCGTAAGCCTTGGCGACGGTGTTGCGGTTGACGCGCAATTCCTCGGCGAGCGGGCGGATGGACGGCAGCGACTCCCCGGTGCGCAGCCCACCCGACGCGGCGGCGTAACGTATCTGATCCACCAGTTGCAGATAGACCGGCTTGCCTGACTTGAAATCAATTTGCAGGAGCATAAAAACTTACTGACATAGGACACTATGACAGATGGCCGCCCGCGCGTCAAGAAGAACTTTTAGGTCTTCGACCGCCGGACGTTTGCGACGCTCATAGAGCGCCGCTACATTGCAAAACGGCCGCCACCACGCGCTCCACGCTGATGCCGTTCATGCAGCGGAAATCAATCGGGCACTCACGCAGAAAACACGGCGAACATGGCGCGTCGGATTTGAGCAGGCGATGACGCGCATCGCCCGGCAAACCCGGCCCCGTCAATTCCGGCGAGGTGCTGCCGAACGGCACGACGACCGGCGTTCCCAGCGCACCGGCGACGTGCATCGGGCCGGTGTCGTTCGTCAGAAGAACGCGGCAAAGTTTCAGGAGCGACATCAGTTCGCGCAAAGAAGTCTGGCCGGCGACGTTGATTGCCGATTGCCGATTGCCGATTGCCGATTGGATTTGTGCCGCGATCTGTTCATCACTCTTTCCACCGAACAAAAGCCACGCGTAGCCGGTTCGTTGTTGGATTTCGTTTGCGGCGGCAATGAATCGTTCGACCGGCCAACGTTTGGCCGGGCCGTATTCCGCGCCGGGATTCAAACCAAGAATCGGCTGTGAAATGTTTTCCAGTCCAAATTTTTTCTTCGCCGCTTCAATTTCGTCCGGCGTGACGAACAATTGCGGCGCGAGCGGTTCCGGATCCGCGCCAAGCGCGGCGACGAGGTGGAGATATTCGTGGATTTGGTGGGCGGCTGGCCGTAGGACAGGCGTCACGCCTGTCTCTGACTTTTTAGAAATGATGTTTGAGACAGGCGCGACACCTGTCCTACGCTTGATTTCGGCCACGGACAATTTTCGCATTTTCACGGCACCGGCGTGCGGCGCGACGGGTTGCGTCAGCAAAAAATTCCGCCACGGGCGCACGTAGCCGATGCGTTTTGGGATTCCCGCCAGAAAAACTTCCAGCGCCGAGCGCGGCGAATTGGGCAGCACGAGCGCGAGGTCAAACTTCCCCGCGCGCAGCCTTTTGCCGATGGAGAAGACAATTTCGCCGGGCGCGAAGGAAATGGTTTCGTCCACCGCCGGATGATTCAGCCAAAGTTCGCGCAATTTTTCCGCCGCGAGAATCGCGATGTGCGCGCCGAGAAATTTTTCGCGCAACCGCATCAGCGCGGGCGTGCTCATCACGGCGTCGCCGAGCCAGTTGGTGCTGCGGACCAGGATTTTCATCGGAAGCAGATTTTGCGGACGCAATCCTGGAAGTCGTTCGCGCCGGCGACAATCTTGATTTCCACGCGCATGAAATAAACCGGCAGGTCGCGCCGGTCAATTTTTGGGAAGCGCACGGCGTCTTTCTGTGTGGTGATGATGACACCGGCTGCGCGCTTTTTGCTACGGTTGATGACGTTCAAAACTTCCTGCTGCGTGAAGCGGTGATGGTCGGCGAAGCGCTTGGAATAAACCAGTTCCGCGCCGAGCTTCACAAGCATCTGCTCAAACCCTTCCGGCTGCGCGATGCCGCTCAACGACGCGGCTTTTTTGCCGGCAAGAAAATCAAGCCCCTGGCGTTCGCCGTTGAACACGTCCTCGAAATACAGCGGATGATGCACGCACTCGATGACGGCGGCGGCGGAATTTAATTTTGAAATCCGCTCGCGCAACGCGGAAGTGTTGCCGTCGCTCTTGGTGATGAAAATCGTGTGGGCGCGCGCGAGGTGCGACTGCGGCTCGCGCAACGTGCCGCGCGGAAACAGTTGTTCGTTGCCGAACGGCTGCTGGCGGTCAACAAGCACGACGTCGTGCCGGCGCCCGCGCAGTTTCCAATACTGGAAGCCGTCGTCGAGCAGCAGCGTGTCGCAGCCGAATTTTTCAATCGCGTAGCGCCCGCTCTTCACGCGATCCTTGTCCACCAGCACGACGACGTCCTTGAGATTGGACGCGAGCATATAAGGCTCGTCGCCGGCCATTTCGGAATCGAGCAGAAGCGATTTGCCGTCGGACACGACGCGCGGCGGCGTCTGGTCGGCGCGGAGAAGAATCCGGTTGGCCAGCCTTTGGTGCAGCGGCGCGGGCTTGGAACGGTAGCCGCGCGAGAGGATGGCGACCTTGCGACCGGCGTTCTGAAGTTCGCGCGCGAATTTTTCCACTACCGGCGTCTTGCCCGTGCCGCCGAGCGTGAGGTTGCCGATGGCGATGATCTGGACGCCGAGCGTCTTGTCGCGAAGGATGCGGACGTTGTAAAGCCAGCGGCGCAGCTTGACGATGATGGTGAAAGCTTTTGAGATGCCAAACAGGTTCGCGCGCGTCAGATTGGCCTTCCAATCGCGGCGTTCCTCGGAGACGACTTCGATGAAGAACGTTTCAGCCGTTTCAACCCAAGCCCGGAATTTTTCGCGCATCGCGGCTTAATGTGCCAAGTCCAGGGGGAACTTTGAATTTTTAATTGTGGGTTTTTGGTCGAAACCCAAATCCGTGCGCTTCAACCAAAAACTGAAAATTCAAAACTTAAAACTGGCCTCAATAGCCCAGCTTGGCGACTTCCTGCTGCAACGCGATTTGAAAATCCTGCACGTCGGCGGCGGACGGTTTGTAGCCCGTCACTTTCGGCACGACACTGAGCCGCCCGGTCTGATCCAGATGCCAGTCGGCAGCGTGGCCGTCGCTGAACGTGACCTTGCCGCTGACAACCGCGCCGGGCCGGGCGATTTGATCTACGCTCACGGAAACGCCGGAAGGCGGGAGCGTTCCCTCCGGCGCGGGAATTTTTTCAGCCGTGAGCTTGGCCGGGGCGGCGGCGGGCGGCGCGACAACCTTTGGCGGTTCCGGGTCGCGCGGCGTCAGTTTCAAATCGTCCACGAGGAAGCGCACCTCCATGTAGGTGAACTTCAAATTAAATTCCGATAGCAGCCGGTTTTGGATTTCCGAAAGTTTCGCGCCTTCCAAAATCCACGCCGTCGCGCGCTGACGTTGTTCTTCGGTCAAATTCATGCGTTGAATTTAAGAGGCCGGGCCGGGAGTCGCAAGGCTAGTTCTGCGATTCGGAAAGAATTTTCATGAAGTTCTGACAGGCTTCCGGCAAATTCGGACTGGCTGGCGGATTTTTGATTGCGTCCGCGACCGCCTCGCCGCCGGTGCGGCGATGCCGATGCGATGGACGAGGTCGGTGGGCATGATTATTTTCGATCTTTTTCACTTTTCCTTCCGCTTGGTTTTGGATTTTTGTTCCGCCATGCCGACGTGAAAACCGATTTCGCGCCTCGGCGGTTCGGGCGGCGGTGGCGGCGGATCGAGAATGTCCATGACGCGCCGCAGCATTTCGATGATGGCGACTTCATGCCCGTCGAGCCGCGCGGTGAGTTTCTTTTCCAGCGCGGCCAGTTGCTTCGCCAGTTCCTTCGTGCTGCCCAGCAGGTCGCGCATCTCGATGAACGCGCGCACCACGAAGATACTCATGCGGACAGCCTCCGGGCTGTTCAAGACATTTGCTGCCATCACCACGCCCTTTTCGGTGAAGGCGTAGGGCAAATGGCGTGGATTCCGGTGCTTCATTGAACCCATCGCAAATTGCGATGGGTTGGCCGACGGTTTTAACATCGCAAATTGCGATGTTAAAGATTGGAACTCCTTCGCCGTCAGTTGGAACAGAAAATCGTCAGGAAACCGCGGGCGATTGCGTTTGACCGCCTCGTTAAAACGAAATGTCGGCACTTTGAAAATTTGTGCCAGATCAGAATCAAGAATCACCTTCTGCCCGCGAATCGTGCGGATCAACGAGCTGATGTTTTCCACGGTTGCTGGAATCTTGCTGCTCATACATTTTCCATTCCCGATGCGGTCACAATTTGTGACCGCATACTTTTGGACATCGTTCAAGGTCGCAATTTGCGACCTTAAAGATTTTTACTTCTTCTTCCCATGCACCTTGGCCGCGACTTTCAAGCGCAGCGCGTTGAGCCGGATGAAGCCGGTGGCGTCGTCCTGGTTGTAGGCCTTGGTTGGGTCGGCTTCCATCGTGGCGATGTGCGGATTGTAGAGGCTCACCGGGGATTTGCGGCCGCTGACCATGATGTTGCCCTTGTAGAGTTTTACGCGCACCGTGCCGGTGACGTTCTTCTGCGATTCCTCGACGTAGGCCTGCAGCGCGAGGCGTTCCGGCGCATACCAGAAACCGTTGTAAACGAGCTCGGCATATTTCGGAATGAGCGCGTCGCGCTGGTGCATGACTTCGCGATCCATCGTGAGCGATTCCATCTGGCGATGGGCAAACAGCAAAATCGCGCCGCCGGGCGTTTCATACACGCCGCGCGATTTCATGCCGACGAAGCGATTCTCGACCATGTCCACGCGCCCGACGCCGTGTTTGCCGCCGATCTTGTTCAGCATTTTCATCACGCCGAGCGGATTCAGCTTCTTGCCGTTGACCGCGACGCAATCGCCTTTCACAAAATCGAGTTCGACAAATTCCGGTTTGTCCGGCGCGTCTTCGGGGAAAACGGAGAGCGTCGTGAAATAATTTCGATTCTTCAAATCGCAACTGTCATACCACGGGTCTTCCAAAATTCCCGCTTCGTAGGAAATGTGCAGAAGATTGCGATCCATCGAATACGGTTTTTTCGCGCTGGCTTGCACGGGAATTTTGTGCGCGGCGCAATAATCAATCATCTCCTGCCGGCCGGGAAATTCCGCGCGATAACGTTCGTCGCGCCACGGCGCGATGACTTGCAGATCCGGGGCGAGCGCGGCGGCGGTGAGTTCAAAACGCACTTGGTCATTTCCTTTTCCCGTCGCGCCGTGAGCAATCGCATCGGCTTTTTCTTTTTTGGCAATTTCGACCATGCGCTTGGCGATGAGCGGGCGCGCGATGCTCGTGCCGAGAAAATACTGGCCTTCGTAAATCGCGCCCGCGTGGATCATCGGATAAATAAAATCGCGCGCGAATTCCTCCTGCAAATCGTCAATGTAGATTTTCGACGCGCCGGTCTTGAGCGCCTTGGCTTCGAGGCCGTCGAGTTCCTCTTCCTGCCCGATGTCGGCGCAGAAGCCGATCATCTCGGCGTTGTATTTTTCCTTGATCCAGGACATCAGCACCGAGGTGTCGAGGCCGCCCGAATATGCTAAAACAATTTTCATGTGCGGGAATTAAACCGAGAAGCAGCGATGTTCGCAAAACAAAATAAATCAATCAGATTTGACCGGACACTATCACTGCTTAATTTTCAATCCGAAACTTTCACGGCTTCGACGTGCCAGTCGAAGAAAAGCTGATTGCGAACTTTCCCGTGCGTCGGTTTTACCGGCAGGAAATCATAATAGCGTCCACCCGTCGCCGCATTTTCTTGATCCGCATCAGTCATTGCCCACGACAACGCCGGACTTGCAATTTCCTTCAACCTTTTTGGCGCTT
>DATCDZ010000093.1:0-16183 GCA_036510395.1 Verrucomicrobiia bacterium | reverse complement strand
CCCGGTCTCGAATCCTGGGTTCGTGAGAATGTTGCCTGCGAAAGTTGTGCTGGGCACCGCAAAAAATGCAAATTGAACAACAACGACAAGAGAAAAGTGGAGTATTTTTGTCACAAAATGTGTTAACTAAATTGGATTGCTATGAACAAATTTATTACAAACTTCAATAATGTCAAATTCTGCTGCGAGGGACTTTTGAAAAGGCGGTGTCCGAAACAGCTTCATTTTTCGCTTCACTCGCAAGCGTATCCGCACTACGCTTAACAAAGCGCGCATATGGTGGAATTGGCAGACACGCTACTTTGAGGTGGTAGTGCCGCAAGGCATGCAGGTTCAAGTCCTGCTATGCGCACCAATTTTCCTTGTAAAACAGGGCTTTCGCAAATAGTTTGCACAGAATTTGCACAACTTAACGCCCGAACTCCTGACCGTCGCGTGAGGTTTCCCGTCACCATCCGACACCGCACCAGCAAGGCGAAAATCTACCGCCCTGCCGGAAATTTAATTACTACCGCGTTGCCTTCGCCGTCGCGGCAAACGGCGGATGCAAACCTTCGCCAATTACCCCGACGCCAAAGCCGCCGCCGAACGCATCGTGCGCGACGCGGCCAATGGTTCACAGGTTGCCACACCGTCCCCGGATGAATACTGGCACATGGGCGAGACTCCGATGCGATTGCGTAACGTGACAGATTTAATTGTCAGCGGTGAAAATAAATGGTGCGAATTTCCATTGTCCTTATTCATTGGCAGTGACTTTATCACTGTGTTGACGGAAAACAAAAAATATCCGGCTTGGGTGCGGATTTCCGGCGGAATTAGACGGCATACAGCGATTTCCGGCAGTTTCCGACGGATTGAAAAACAAATAAACTGAAAATCTGCACGATTTTGAAACGGATGTCCGCACACAATTTTCGCCCATAGCTCCAAACTACGTTTTATGCGTGAACTGATGTTGCTTGCTGATTTTTGACAGACGTTTTTCCCAATCGCTTTTATGCGCGAGCGGATCGGCGTCCGTTCCCCAAAGTTTTTTCACCATTTCACGTTGCGGCACAAACGGACATTTTGCCTTCGGATTTTTATGCGCGCCGTCAAGTTGGCGCAAGGCCAGTTGCGCGCCGGTCATTAAAACGGGATTTTCTGGACGGGAAAACTGTGTGTTTAATTTTTGCGCGGCTTCATCTAATGCGCCCCAACGCTCGGCGTCCGTCGTTCCCCAAAGCGTCGGTTGCGTGTCCAGCCGCGCCAGATTCCAAAAGCCAATGCGGATTTGCCGCACGGGTTTGAAGGCGGGACTCATAATGTCACGAAACATTTTTTCCAGCACTGCATTGATGACAGAATTTTGAAATTGCGGATGCTGAAAACGGTAAGTGCCGCCGGTTTCGGTAAAATCATTGAAGCGGATTGTCAGGCTCAATTCGCGTGGCTGCAATTGTTCGCGCCGCAACTGCCCGACCAGCCGCGTCGTTTCGCTCAATGCAAAAGTCAGCGCGGCCTCGTAGTCCGGCTCGTCGTAAGGCAGCGTCGTGTTGCTCGAAATGCTCGCGCGGTCTTTGACTTCCAATAGCAACGGCTCGTTCCATTTGCCATTTGCAAAAAGCCAAAGCTGCTGTCCCCAAATGCCGAATTTTTGTTTCAGCAACATTGAAGGCAGTTCCGCAACGTCGCCAAATGTTCTCGCGCCCAAAGCGGCCAAAGCACGCTCGCGGTTTTTGGCAACGCCGGAAAGTTCACGGACGGGGCGATCTTTCAAAAATTCCTTTTCCTCTCCGGCTGGAATTTCTATGAAACCAGGCTTGGTGGCATCCGTCGCCAGTTTTGCCAGCCGCGAGGAATTTGCCAGCCCGCCCGAAACCGGCAGTCCGGTTTCTTTGCGGACGCGCTCGCCAATTTCTTTGATGTAATCCGCTGGCGTTGTATTTCGCCAGACGTGTTTATCCATTGTTGAAAAATCCAAAAATCCTTCGTCAATGGAGATCGGCACAAGCGTTGGCGAGTATTGCTCCAGAATGTGAAACATCTCCGCCGAAAGCCGCCGGTATTCGTCATATTGCGGACGGCACAACACGCCTCTGGGACACAGACGCTTTGCTTCAAAACACGCCATGCCGGTTTTGACGCCGAATTTTTTGGCGAGCCGGTTTGCCGCAATAACAATCCCGTCGCCGCGCCGCCCGCCGCCGACCCACACCGGCCTTTTCTGCAATTTGGGATTTAACGCCACTTCGCAACTGGCGAAGAAGCTGTCGGCGTCAATATGCAGGATGCGATTGTTGCCACTCATGCGCGTTGAACAATTTAGCGCGATGCGGAAAACCGCCAAGAAACAAAATTAAGAAAATTCTCCGGCTTGGACGGTATTTGTCCACGGGACTCTTTGATTGGCATCACCAGCAACACGCAAAGCTGAACTGAAATTGTCCAATAACAGGATTTGCCATTTTCTGTTATTTGCGATAATTTATGACAACGGAAATTTAATCTGATTTATGAATGTTTCTTTGACGCCAGAACTAGAAAAGTTTGTAACCAAAGAAGTCGGCAGCGGCCTTTACCAGACCGCCAGCGAAGTTGTCCGCGCCGGTTTGCGCCGCCTGAAGGAAGACCGCTCACGCCAGCTTCGTTTGCCGGAGACACTTGCAGAACTGGAAACGCAATTGCTTCAGTCAGTCGAATCTCTGGACGCTGGCAAGGGCGTTAATGGCGAAGAAGTCCTTCGCCGGCTCCGCAAACGCATGAAGGAAGCGAGTGCCTAAACTCATCCTTGCGCCCTGCGTTGAAAACGAGCTTTGGACGATCTGGAAATTCATCGCCCAAGACAACCCGGACGCCGCGACGCGCGTTGTTGAAGCGGCACACGAAACTTTCAAAATCCTTGCCGACACGCCGGGACTTGGCAGGGCGCATAAATTTCGGAATCCCAAACTTAAAACGATCCGCTCATGGCGCGTGTCAGGTTTCGACAACTACCTGATTTTTTACCGTCCGATTCCAGAAGGGATTCAAGTGCTTCATGTCTATCACGGCGCACGGGACATTGAATCGTTGTTTGGTGAACGCGCCGTTAATCCGTTAAAATAACTGTCATTTGGCCGTGCCTTCCACGATTTTGATTTCTTCGGGCGTGAGGGCGTAGAGCGCATACACCAATTCATCTATCTCTCGCTCCCAGCCACTTGTGATTTTCTGGTTCAGCCTCGGTTTGCATAACGATGATTTACTTGGAGACTTCGACATTTTTCATTGGAGTTCAAGCTTTAGCTTTTTTTGATTTCAGCTATTTTAATGCAGGTTAAAAACCAAATTCAATTTCATGTTCATTGACGAAATAAAAATTTACGCGCAGGCGGGGCACGGCGGCAAAGGCTGCGTCGCTTTCCATCGCGAGGCTTACATCACCAAGGGCGGCCCGAGCGGCGGCAACGGCGGGCGCGGCGGCAGCGTCATCCTTCAGGCCGACCACGACCTCAACAATCTCATCGGCCAATATTACGTCCCGCGCCTTATCGCGCCGGGCGGCGACGCGGGCATGGGCAAGGGCATGGACGGTCACGCCGGAAAAGACCTCATCATCAAAGTTCCCTGCGGCACGCTCGTGTGGAAATTGCCGTCGGCAAAGCCGGTTGAAAAAATCGAGGACGAGGATGATGCCGACGACGAAGTAGAAAATAAAAATCCGATGTTCAGCACGAGCACGGGCAAACGTCCATTGCTGCGTCGCGCGGCCAGCGGACGCGCGCTGGAAATTGATTTGTCGAAGGATGACGCGGACGCAGAGAAACTTTCCGTCATTTCCGCCAAAGGCGAACTCGTCGCCGACCTCACGCAGCATGGACAACAATTTGTTTTGTGCAAAGGCGGACGCGGCGGACTGGGCAACCGCAATTTCGCCACCGCCGCGCGCCAGACGCCGCGATTCGCGCAGCCGGGCGAGCCGGGCGACGAAGGTGATTTTCTGCTCGAGCTGCGCATCGTCGCGGAAGTCGGGCTTGTCGGTTATCCGAACGCGGGCAAGTCCACGTTGCTCACGGCCATTTCGCGCGCGCGCCCGAAAGTCGCGCCGTATCCGTTCACCACGCTGCATCCGCAGATCGGCATCATGGAATATCCCGATTGGAAACGGCTCACGGTCTGCGACGTGCCGGGCTTGATCGAAGGCGCGCACAAAAACGTCGGCCTCGGCCACAAATTTCTGCGCCACATCCAGCGCTGCAAAATCCTCGTGCTGCTGCTCGACATGGCCGGCACCGACAACCGCAAGCCGTGGGACGATTACAAGCAATTGTTGAGCGAACTGGAACTTTACGATCCCGCGCTGCTCGAAAAACCGCGCCTCGTCGTCGCCAACAAAATGGACGAAGCCGTCGCCGAGAAAAATCTGAAGGAGTTCAAAAAGAAAATAAAAAAAGTTTCGCTGCTGCCGATCTCCGCCGCGTTTGATCAGGGGATGGAGAAATTTCGCGAGACGATTCGCAAAGAAGTGGAAGATTGTTAAAAGTTAATGCGTCCTCTCGAAAAGTTTCTGCAATGCGATTAAAACTTCGCGTCAGCCGTCGAGAAGTCCGTGCGCCCTCCTGAAAAGTTCGTGTCACCTGCCAAAAAGTTTGTGCGAGTCTTTGGAAAGTCCGTGTAAGGCGTGGAAAAGCTCGTGTCAGATGCCGAAAAGTTGGTGTCAATCGCTGAAAAGCGCGTGTCAGATGCTTCAAATTCCGTGTAAAACCACCTGTAAATGAGCCATTTGCGAGTTTAGCACTCTTCGGTGGGGCGAGCGTCCTCGCGAGCCGGCTCGTCAGTAGCCTCGCCCCACCGGAAACTTCAAATCGAATTCAAAAAACCCGTTGACTCTGATTTCTGGTTTTGCAAGTCTTCCACCGTGACTTCCAACAAAAAGGTTCATTATGAATAATCGTGAGACTCGACGTTATGATGTGTTCGTTCGCGTGCAGACTTTCGGCACGGACAATGCCGCAGATTTTGCCGCTGGCAGCACCGCCGCCACAAACTTCGCCACCGTCACCACCGTCGTCACTGGCTTGAACACCGCCAAGGCCGGACAGAAACCGGGGCGCGACACCAGCAAGGAAGTCCTGCTCGACGCCATCCGGCTCGACCTCCAGAACATCACTCGCACCGCCGCCGCCATTGACCAGACCACGCCCGGCTTTGCCGACAGCTTCCGCCCGCCCGCGCAATTCAATCCGAACGCCTTGCTGACCACCGCCGACAAATTCATCCAGCAACTCACCGCGCAACCCGCGCTCGTCGCCCAATTTGTCGCCCACGAAATGCCCGCCAGCTTTGTGACCGCCCTGCAAGCCGACCGCGCCGCCTACGGCACGGACACGACGCAGCGCGAAACCAAGCGCGAAACCGGCGTGGGAAATACCGCGACGATTGGCACGCTCATCGCACAAGGAATGCAAGCCGTGACCACGTTGGACGCCATCATGCACAACAAATACGCCAGCCAGCCCGCCAAGATGGCCGCATGGCTGACCGCCGCCCACATCGAACGCGACGCGCAACGCGGAACAACCTCGACTCCGTCGCCCGCGACACCGCATCCGTAAAATCAAATTTGAAAACGCAAGCGGCCTTCGGAAACGGAGGTCGCTTTTTCCTTTCAAAGTGGCGAAATAACTTTTTTTGATTGAGAAGTTGACAGGGGTAAAATTTTTTGTCACAAAGCGTCTTGACATAATCTGTCAAGACAATGAAAGACAAATCCAGCTTCGGTGAATTTATTCGCAAGTTGAGGCAAGACCGAGAAGAACCGCTTCGTGTCGTTGCTGCCGGTGTCGGGATTGATTCAACTCTGTTAAGCAAATTGGAGCATGGCGATCGTTTTCCGACGGAATTACAGATTTCTAAATTTGCAAAATTTTTCAAACTTTCAGAAGGGGAACTGAAAGGCCGGGTAATCGCGGACAAGGTCACTTCTGAATATGGTGACGAACCTGCGGCATTGCACGCAGCCTATATTCTCAAAGAGCGAGCTACGCCTTACAAAACCAACTCGAAATAGCCAGCAAACATGAATTTTATCGCAAACGAGACAGCCCAAAAACTGCGCGGGGGGTTTTACACAGACCCCGACATCGCTAGTTTCTTGGCTCGGTGGGTTTTGGAAAAGAAACCGAAATCGGTTTTAGAACCAAGCTGCGGCGACGGAGCATTTCTGGAAGCAATAGCTGATGAGAAGTGCGGTTCGCTTCGTAAGTTATTCGGTTGCGAAATGGAACGCGACGAAGCTGTTAAGGCACGCGAGCGTGTTCCCAGTTCAAACAAGCTCTCGGTTGAGATTTATGACGGCGATTTTCTTAAATGGTTTCTATTTCATTCTCAAGAGGTAGGAAAATTTGATGGTGTCGTTGGAAATCCTCCGTTCATCCGTTACCAATATCTGCCAGAGGAACAACAATTTCTTGCGGAGAAAGTTTTTGCCCGTTTCGGTTTGCCATTTACCAAGCACACTAACGCTTGGGTGTCTTTTGTGATTGCTTCGTTCTCGCTGCTTGCGCCCGGCGGACGGCTGGCGATGGTGATTCCGTCCGAAATCTTTCATATTCCGCACGCACAATCCCTGCGGAGATTCCTAGCGCTTCACTGTTCTCGCATCTTAATTTTTGACCCCGAAGAACTTTGGTTCGATAACGCTTTGCAAGGCGTGGTTTTACTATTGACCGAGAAGAAAACTGTGGCGACCGAGCGCAGCATGGGTGTGGCAGTCCAGCCAGTTGAAAGCCGCGAAATTTTACAGGAGAACGCAACTAAATATTTTGATGAGGCTGACAATATCAATGGGGATTCCATTCATGGAAAATGGATGCCGGTTTTTCTCACAAGAAAAGAACGTTCGCTAATCAAGGCGTTGCGCCAAGATGCACGTTTTGCCACGTTCCTTGATTTAGCTGATGTAGATGTGGGCATCGTCACGGGCGCGAATAAATTTTTCCTCGTGACTGACGAGATTGTTGAGAATTTTGGTTTGGAACAGTGGGCGCATCCGATGTTTGGGCGAAGCGATCACGTCGCGGGAGTTATTTATGACAAAGCAAATCACAATGCCAACAGGCGCGACGGACTGCCGACAAACTTTTTATGGTTTGATGATGCAAGTTTGAGTTCGTATCCAGCTTCTGTGCAGCGGTATCTCCGTTCTGGTGAAGAACAAGGGTTGCCTAAACGCTACAAGTGCAGTATGCGTGAGCCGTGGTTTCGAGTGCCTTCAGTTCATGCTTCTCCAGTAGCAATGCTAAAACGCGCACATCATTTTCCACGACTTGTGCTTAACAAGGCACATGTATTCACGACTGATACCGCCTATCGAATAGAGCCAAAAAAAGTAACGGCTGTCAGTCTTGTTTACTCTTTTCTAAATAGTCTGACTTGTCTTTCTGCTGAATTGGAAGGACGGCATTACGGCGGCGGAGTTCTTGAACTTGTTCCGTCGGAAATTGAACGATTGATTCTTCCAATTTGTTCCGTGTCGGAAGCTGACTTGCAAAAACTTGATGACCGATTCCGCGTTTGTTCAGATGACAGTCAGATTCTTCGCGAACAAGACAAAATTTTATTGCAGAACGGCGGGCTTTCTACCAACGATCAAAGCGCCCTGCACGACGCGTGGAATAGGTTGCGTAACCGCAGACAAAGAAATTCAGACAGCGAAGATGATCAAGTAAGCTCAATTAAGAACGGAGCGTCGGCATCAGGAGTTTCGTAAAGAGATAAAAGCGTGTCAGTAACATTTTCATGAAGGATGGTTGGTGTGAATTCGCGTCCCCACCTCAAGATGGTAGTGTAGTTTGCTTGCCCTGCTTCACCTGATGGTTTGTGGCTTATCTCGAAGTTTCTAATGCCGTAATCGTGCCCCCTGATAAATATGCGCATGGGGACAAATGTATGTTCTTGGTTACGTTGTCTCCCGGCTTCAGCTTCCCATTGAAACTCACGGAATAGATTTCTGAAATACGTTGTCTGGCCTATTCGCTGACCGGGAGGATTTTCAAATTCAGCCTGTGTCAGCCGAACTCCGCCGACGTGGTGACTTCCCTCATTGACCTGCAATGCGTCAGTGCGAGGAAGTCTTTTACTCCAAACAAGCAGCCCACCTTCAGGCCGAGCAGCCAAAACATGTTCAACAGGAGGAGCAGTCGGTGGAATCTGCGCAACAACCGGCTCTTGGGCGCGGACGGTTTGCGGCAGTAGCGGCGGATTTGGAACGGCGACAGCTTGGAATGGATTGGCAGGAATTTGATCGAGTGGGCGGCGTTGTCTTTCAGCCTGATTCCGCCGGTTCTCTCTGGCTTGCGCTTCTGTCGTCAACAAGCCTCGTGCTGCAAGTGTGGTGATTAGTTCGGCAGTAAGTCTTTGAACAGTGACGCCACCGGGTTCAATAAATGGTAGAAGCGGATCGGCAATCCGTCGAAATTCTGCGGCATCCGCTGGAAATTCAAAATCGTGTCGGACTGCGGCCTCGTAATTGGTATAAAAACCGCCATCGGTAAGATTGTTTGAACCGACAATCAAAGTCGTTTCGGTGGCGTTCTCAAAAAGATAAATCTTTGGATGAAACGTCGCTCTCGGAATTGGGTTATGGAAAATGAAAACCTCACAGTTCCAGCGGAGTAATTCTTCAAGAACATCTCTGCTAGTTCCGCCAAGATCAACACCGACTGTCAAACGCAGTTGACAGCCGCCTTGGAATTGAGCCAGAAGTCTGTCACGCAATCGGAGGATTGTCCGCAATGCGACGAAAGCCGATACGAAGACAATGCGCCCGTAGCGCGCCTCGTCTTCTAAAAGCGCATCAATCTCCTGTCCGAGCAGAATAGCGGGTTGGGCGATAGTTCTTGAGATCATTCGATTGAGCCGTGGAAGTGTGCGCTGGAAATTTATCAGCGTCAATTCTGTGTTCGTAAAGAGGTCAGTCTTGGTTTGCAATGTTGCGGTGAAGATTTTCCAAAAACCGCATCACGGTGTCGCCGTGCTTGAGCATTTTCACTTCCGTCCACAGCGCGAAGATCAAGCCGCAACCAATTGTTTTTTCCGCGCGACGGCCTTTTGCGCGAACTTGCGCGCTTCTTTTGCGCCGCGCAGCAGACATTTCGAACTGATGTCGCAGTCGAGTTTTGACCAATGCACGGAAGAATGCGTGATTTCAAAATGCGCGCGGTCGCGGCCGACGCGAGCAGCAGCGTGGGATAAAAAGACAAAGGCACGCTGACCGAGCGCCCGTCTTCCAAATCAAACGCGAGCCGGTCTTTTGAAATATGAACCGCCGCAATGTCCGGTGGAGGATTATTATTCAGTTTCATTCCAAAATTCCAATAATTCAATTTCGTGATTTTCCAAAATGCGGATGATTTCACGCAACTGCACTTCCCGAAAATCCTTGTTCCAGCTTAATTGAACCGGCGAAATCCAGAACTTCGCTTCGCAACTGGACACATGCGCCGGTTCATCCGGCTCGGAACTATAAAATCCAATGCGATAACCTTTGACGCGCAAAACCGTTGGCACGGGGCAACTCTAATTCGACGCTTCTGAAATCGCAAGCGGGTAGTGGCTCAAATTGGTAGGGAGCGCAGCCGCCCCGGCTGCGGTTCGACGCGCCCTCGCGTCGAACAACGCGCGCGCGAAGGCGTTCAAAATTAAGGATGATTTCCGTGCGCACAAGCCAACGACGAGGGCGTCGTTGGCGGCACGCGAGGCGCGTGCGCTCCCCCGAACTAACTGATTTCCAAAAACCGCATCACGGTGTCGCCGTGCTTGAGCAATTTCACTTCCGTCCACGGCGCGACGATTTCCAGCGTGTCGCGTTTCGTGTGGCCGAGCACAAATCTTCCGCCGGACACGAGCAGCTTCGGCAGATTTTTATCGTCGAGCAACTGCTGCGCGAATGAAGCCGAGCGGCGGTTCACATTTTTCTCGCCATAAGGCGGATCGGCCAGGATCAAATCGAATTGCCGTCCGCTTTCCGCCAGTTGATTCATCACCGGAAAAACATCCTGCGTCCGCACTTCCAGAATTTCGCCATAACCCGCCGTCGCCGCGTTGCTGCTAATAAATTCCGCGTGCCGATGCGATTTCTCGACGCACATCACCGCCGCCGCGCCGCGACTCAAACATTCCAAACTCAACGCGCCGCTGCCCGCAAACAATTCCAAAACCTTCGCGCCGACAACGCGCGCGCCAAGCGAATTAAAAACCGCCTGCTTGACCAAATCCGGCGTCGGACGGACGTCGAGTCCTTTGGGGACTTTCAAAATTCGCCGAGCCGCGTTGCCGCCGGTGATGCGCATGGGTTATTTAGCCACAGATTTTCACAGATGAAACACAGATGACAAACGGGAAATCTGTTTTCTCACATCTGTGTTTCATCTGTGTCCATCTGTGGCAGAGAAAAGTTCAATTAAAAATTTCCGCGAAGAAATCCTTCATCGCCTGCCACGAACGCTTGTCGGCCTTTTCATTATATTTCGCGCCGGCATTGATGAAGCCGGGATCGGGTTGCGTGAAGGCGTGAACCGCGCCGCCGTAGAAAACAATCTGCCAGTCCACTTTGTTGTCGCGCATTTCGCTTTCAAACGCGGTCAGGTCGGACGGGTTTTGAAACGGATCGTCAGCACCGGCCAGCGCGAGGACTTTGCATTTGATATTCTTGCCGTCGGCTGGCGTTGGCGAGTCGAGTCCGCCGTGGAAACTGACGACGCCGTTCAAATCCGCGCCGCTGCGCGCGAGTTCAATCACCGTCGTGCCGCCGAAACAATAGCCGATGGCAGCGACGTGCTTTGTATCCACAAGTTCGTTTTTCTTCAGCACATCAAGCGCGGCGTTCACGCGGGTGCGGAGCAACGTGCGATCACTTTTATATTTTCCCGCGAGCGAACTGGCTTCCTGAACATCTTTCGGACGGGCGTTCTTGCCATAAATGTCCGCACAGAAGGCGACATAGCCGAGTTGCGCGAGCATCGTGGCGCGGCGCTTTTCGTAATCGGTCAGGCCAAGCCACTGATGGACGACGAGGACGCCGGGGCGTTTGCCGGAAACGGAATCGTCGTAGGCGAGAAAACCTTCGAGCGTCGTGTCGCCCTGTTTGTAATCAACCGTTTCAGTGTGGATGGCTGCGTGCATTTTCATGGCGCAAAATAAAACAAGAATGGCGTAAATCAAATTTTTCATAATGCAAGACAGATAAACCGTTGCGCGGAAAAACGCCAGCACGTTTCAATCCGTGCCGGACGTCAGCGCGGGCGGAATCAAACCTCCGCCCGGCGTTTCAGTTCTCCAAAGCACAACGCCATTGAACCCGCAGGAGTTATTCTGTATCGTGCCGCGCAAGGATTTTATGAACCGCGAAAAATTAAGCACCGGCCAGAAGGCGCTCCAAATCAACCTCGACGCGAAAAAATACGGGACGTTCGCCGAGATCGGCGCGGGGCAGGAGGTCGCGCGCTGGTTTTTTCACGTCGGCAAGGCGTCGGGCACCGTGGCCAAGACCATTTCCGCCTACGACATGGCGGTGAGCGACGCGATTTACGGCGCGTCCGACCGTTATGTCAGCCGCCAGCGCCTGCAATCCATGCTGGATCTTGAATTCAACCTGCTGCTGCAACGGCTCGACAAGACGCGCGGCGGCAAATGCACTTTTTTTGTCTTCGCCGACACAGTCGCCACGAAGCGCGACGAAGGCAGCGGCTGGCTCGGCGTCAAATTCCAGGTTCATCCGCACGGCGATCCTTCCACCATCATCATCCACGTGCGGACGCTCGACAAGGAAAGCCTGCGCCAGCAGGAGGCGCTCGGCATCATCGGCGTCAACCTCATCCACGGCGCGTTTTACAAGCCCACCGAACCGGCCGAATTGATCGGTTCGCTGCTGGACGACCTGACCAATTCGCGCGTGGAAGTGGACATGATTAAATTTTCCGGCCCGGCGTTCACCGGCGTGGACAACCGCCTCATGGCACTCCAGCTTGTCGAACAGGAACTGACCGAAGCCGCGCTTTTCACCGCCGACGGCGAGGCCATCATCCCCGGCGAACTGCTCTGGAAAAAATCCGTGCTGCTCGAGCGCGGCAGCTTCCGTCCGCTCACGAACCCGATGCTCGACATGCTCGAGCGCGCGCAGGAACAGTTCGTGCAGGACAAAACCCTGCAAGACGATCCGCCCGTCGTCATGTTCGAGATGACGTTGCGCCAGTTGCAGGTCGGCGACGCGATTGACCACCGGGATTTTCTCGATCGCGTGGACACGTTGAGCGCGCTGGGCAAGCCGGTGCTGATCTCCAATTTTTTCCGCTATCACCGCCTGGTGACCTATCTTGCGCGCCAGACCGACCGGCCCATCGCCCTGCCCATCGGCCTTGTGCGCCTGCGCGACGTGCTCGACGAAAAATTTTACACCGACCTTCCCGGCGGCCTCATGGAATCGCTCGGCCAGCTTTTCAAGAACGGCGCAAAACTCTACGTCTATCCTTCGCGCGACAAAAAATCCGGGCGACTCACCACCGTGGAAAACCTGGAAGTCGCGCCGAACCTGCGCCATCTCTATTCGCATCTGGTTGAAAACAAGTTCATCGAGAACATCTCCAACTACGACGCCGACGCGCTGAAAATTTATTCCGCCGAAGTGCTGGCCAAAATCCATTCCGGCGACGAAGCGCTCGCCCAAATCATCCCGCCGAGGATTTTTGAAGTCATCAAGGCAAAAAAATTGTTCGGCTGGCGGCAAAAGATGACCGGGGCGGATTGAGTCCGGCAGATGTGCGGAGCACGCTGAAAATCCGGATGTTTGCCTGCGCTTGCAAGCGCAAAACCGGCGTGTCAAGGAATGTTAAGTTGTCGGTTGCTGAAAGCATGGCAAATTTTGTAGGGTAAAAGACAACAAATGGGTGTCGTGCCGTCAGGCTTCTGATAAGCTGCGCCCAGATTTTTTGAACATGAAAATTTCCGTTCCACGCGAAATTCATCCGGGCGAAAACCGCGCGCCGCTGACGCCGGACGGAGCGGGCAAGCTCGTCAAGCTCGGCGCGCAGGTCGAGGTCGAGGCCGGCCTCGGCACCGCCGCCGGTTTTCCCGAC
This sequence comes from Verrucomicrobiia bacterium, assembly GCA_036510395.1. Classification (GTDB taxonomy): domain Bacteria; phylum Verrucomicrobiota; class Verrucomicrobiia; order Limisphaerales; family UBA11358; genus UBA11358. Next base: position 3,086 of record DATCDZ010000093.1, on the reverse strand, counting down.
GATGCCTACATCAAGGCCGGCGCGACCATTTCCACTGACCGCAAGGCGCTCATCAGCTCTGGCGACATCGTGCTGCGCCTGCGCAAACCGCCAATCGAGGAAATTTCCTGGCTCAAGCAAGGTTCCATTCACGCGAGCCTGCTTGATCCGTTCAACGAAAAGGAACTGGTCAACAAATTCGCCGAGAGCGGCGTGAGCGCCATCAGCATGGAATTTATTCCGCGCACGACCCGCGCGCAAAAGATGGACGTGCTGTCTTCGCAGGCAAATCTTGGCGGCTATGAAGCCGTCATTCTCGCCGCGCGCTATTCCAACAAGATTTTCCCCATGATGACGACGGCGGCGGGCACGATCCTGCCGTCGAAAGTTTTTATCATCGGCGTCGGCGTGGCCGGGTTGCAGGCGATTGCCACCGCGAAACGGCTCGGCTCAAAAGTCACGGCCTATGACACGCGGCCCGTCGTCGAGGAGCAGGTGAAATCGCTCGGCGCGCAATTTCTAAAAATTGACCTCGGCGAAACCGGCCAGACCAAGGACGGCTACGCGAAGGCGCTGACGGATGAACAAATCCAAAAGCAACGCGCGGCGATGAACAAGACCTGCGGCGATTCCGACGTGGTCATCACGACCGCGCAGGTGTTTGGCCGCAAAGCGCCGGTCCTTGTCACCGCCGAAATGCTCAACGCCATGAAGCCCGGCAGCGTGGTGATTGACATGGCGGTTGAAACGGGTGGCAACGTCGAAGGCGTCATTTATGACAAGGTGACCGACCGCAACGGCGTGAAGATTGTCGGCATTGCGAATTTGCCCGGACGCGTCCCACTGCACGCCAGCCAGGTTTACGCCGCGAACCTCGTGAGCCTCATCGAGGAATTTTGGGACAAGAAAGAAAAAAATTTCACGCTCAAGCTTGACGATGAAATCATCAAGGGCTGCCTCGTCACGCACGGCGGCAAGATCGTGAACGAAAAACTCCTCCCCAAACCCAGCTAAAATTTTATGGACACAAACATCCTGTTTATTTTCATCCTCGCGGTCTTCGTGGGGTTTGAAGTCATCTCGAAAGTTCCTTCGATGCTGCACACGCCGCTGATGTCCGGCACGAACGCGATTCACGGCATCATTTTGTTCGGCGGCATTTTGGTGTTGGCCGACGCAGACACGCACCTCACACAGGCGCTCGGTTTTGTCGCAGTCGTCTTCGGCGCGGCCAATGTCTTCGGCGGCTTCATGGTCACCGACCGCATGCTCCAAATGTTCAAGAAAAAGAAATAGTCATGAGTTCTCAAATTGTCCCACTCATCATCATTGGCGTCTCGGTTTTATTCATCCTGGGCATCAAGTTTTTGAGTTCCCCGAAAACCGCGCGGATTGGCAACCTCGTGGCGGCGGCGGGCATGTTTGTCGCGCTGCTCGCATTGCAGAAAACTGGAAACAGCGGTGAATCCATCTCCGTGTGGTCGCAGGGCTGGACGTTTAATTACACGCTCATCGTCATCGGCACGGTAATCGGCCTCATCATCGGCGCCATCGGTGCGTATTCCGTGAAGATGACCGCGATGCCGCAGATGGTGGCGATGTTCAACGGCCTCGGCGGCGGCGCGGCGGCGCTCGTGGCGGGTTTGGAATTTCTGCGAAGGGCGCACGAAAGTGAATTCCCATTGCCGGGAGTTTTGTCTGACAGCTCGGCGTCCATCACAATTCCCATGTTGTTTGCTACGCTCATCGGCTCGCTCTCATTTTCCGGCAGCATCATCGCGTATCTGAAGCTGGAGGGGAAATTTGAAAAACCGCACACGTTCCCCGGCCAGAACTTTCTGAATGGCCTCATTTTGCTGGTGATTCTCGGCCTGTGCGGCTGGCTCACATTCAACGCCACCAGCGGCAATGCCGTCACCGCGTTCATCGTGATGTTCTGTCTCGCCCTGTTTTTCGGCATCGCGATGGTCATGCCCATAGGCGGCGCGGACATGCCGGTCGTGATTTCACTGTTGAATTCGTTCACCGGCCTCGCGGTCGCGGCGGACGGATTTGCGATTCATAACAATGCAATGATTGTCGCGGGAACGCTCGTCGGTTCATCCGGCACGCTGCTCACGCTGCTCATGTGCAAGGCCATGAACCGTCCGGTGACGAATGTTTTGTTCGGCGCGTTTGGTTCCAGCGGCAGTGCGCAAGCGGACGCGGCCGGGATTGTCGGAACCGTCAAGCCGATCCAGGCCGATGAAGTGGCGTTGCTGCTGGCTTACGCGCAGCGCGTCGTGATCGTGCCCGGCTACGGCATGGCCGTGGCGCAGGCGCAACATTCCGTGCGCGAACTTTCCGACGAACTCGGCAAGCGCGGCGTCGAAGTGCAGTTCGCAATTCATCCCGTTGCCGGACGCATGCCCGGCCACATGAATGTTTTGCTCGCCGAGGCGAATGTGCCTTACGACCAGCTCATCGAAATGGAACAGATCAATCCTTCGATGGACCGCGTGGACGTATGCCTCGTCATCGGTGCGAACGACGTGGTGAACCCCGCCGCGCGCGAGGACAAGTCCAGCCCGATTTACGGAATGCCGATCATTGAAGCCGACCATTGCAAGACCTGCATCGTGATGAAACGCTCGATGGCCGCCGGTTTCGCGGGCATCGAAAACCATCTCTTCTACAAAGACAACACGCGGATGCTCTTCGGCGACGCAAAAGTCTCGCTGAACGCGCTGGTCGCAGCGGTGAAGGCGAGTTGATGGGCCGGATGATTTTTAAATCAAGCCGTTGACTTTCGGCAAAACATCCATCGAATAACGATTTTTCATTTTGCCCAATCGCAACCGCGCGGCAAATGCGGTTGAAAGCAATTTCGTTTTCAGCACGGCAGATATTTCTCCGGTCGCAAGGACTTTTCCGCTTTTCAAAATCAGCAGGTGCGAGAATACCGGCATGATTTCCTCGACGTGATGCGTGACCAGAACCAGCGTCGGCGAATTTTTCCGCGTGCCGAGCCGCTGGAGGAATTGCAGGAAATGTTCGCGCGCCGCCGGATCAAGCCCGGCGCACGGCTCGTCCAGAATCAACACGCGCGGCGTGGCCATCAACGCGCG
>DATCDZ010000092.1:0-3017 GCA_036510395.1 Verrucomicrobiia bacterium | reverse complement strand
CCAGAGCTTGTTGCAGAAGTTGCGGCCCAGCTCGACGTTCTGTTCATCGAACAAAATATCCTGGCCGAGCGGCGCGGCGCGCATCACGCCGAAGCGCAACGCATCCGCGCCGAACTTCGCGATGAGGTCGAGCGGGTCGGGGGAATTGCCGAGGCTCTTGGACATCTTGCGTCCCTGCTTGTCACGGATGATGCCGGTGAAATAGACATTTTGGAACGGCATCTCGCCCATGTATTCGTAGCCGGCCATGATCATGCGCGCGACCCAGAAGAAAATGATGTCCGGCCCGGTGACGAGGTCGGTGGTCGGATAAAATTTCTTCAACGTGTCGGTCTGCTCCGGCCAGCCCATCGTCGCAAACGGCCAGAGCCACGAACTGAACCAAGTGTCGAGCACGTCGGGGTCTTGGGTGAAGCCTTCTTCGTCAACCAAGTATTTAACCGCTTGTTCATCAACGGTGCAAACGAACACATCAAATTCGTGTTCAGATTTTCCAGCGTCCATTTCCGCGTTTAGCTCAAGATTATTATCGTTTCCAGATTTAGTCTGAAATGGACCGACTATTTGGCCAGTTGCTGTGTGAACAATGCGAACGACGACATTATCCTTGTTTTCATTGAGCACTTTTTCAAGTTCGCTGAACCACCAACACTTGCCATGATTCTCTGGCTGATTGGGAACTGTAAGGCGCTTATGCCACACCGGAATCCGATGTCCCCACCAAAGCTGGCGGCTGACGCACCAATCCTGCAAGCCGCCCATCCAATGATCATAAACTTTCGCCCAGCGGTCGGGATGAAATCGCATTTTGCTTTTTTCATTTGAAGACTCTAAATTCTTTTGCGTGGATGATGCTGTCTGGCTTGTTAAAACCTCCGAGACATGGAGGCGATTAGACTCCGGCGAAAAGGCATGGTCCGCAATTGATGTGCTCGGTGCAGGCTGGTCACCCGACTTCTCCGTTGCGAGATGCGCTGCCAGAGGATTACCGCCGAGCACATTTTGTTTTTGTTCAACACAATTTCTCGCCTTTTCCACGCTCGGATATTTCAAAAACCATTGCTCGCTCAAACGCGGCTCGATCGGCACGTCGGCGCGTTCGCTGTAACCGACGTTATTCGTGTAAGGCTCTTCTTTTTCCAGCACGCCGAGTTCAGTGAGTTTTTCCACGGCCACTTTGCGCGCCTTGAAACGGTCGATCCCGCGCAAGTCCGCGCCTGCCGCGTCGTTCATCTGGCCATTCGCCGCGATGACTTCAATCGCCGCCAGCTTGTGCCGCGCCCCGATTTCAAAGTCCGCCTTGTCGTGCGCGGGCGTCACTTTCAAAACGCCCGTGCCGAATTCAAAATCCACATGCTCATCGCCGATGATCGGAATGAGCTTCTGTTCGCGCGGCAATTCCACCGGCAGCGGACGCACAACGTGCTTGCCGATGAGATGCGCGTAACGCGGGTCTTTCGGATTCACGGCCACGGCGGTGTCGCCGGGAATCGTTTCCGGCCGCGTCGTGGCGATGGTCAAGAATGTAGGACAGGCGTCGCGCCTGTCTCCATTTTCATATTTCTCTTTTTCAATTTGAGACAGGCGCGACGCCTGTCCTACGATTTCGGCCACTTCGACTTTGAAATAATAGAGCGAGCCTTTTTGCTCTTTCATTATTACTTCTTCATCGGATAACGCCGTTTGCGTCGCGGGACACCAGTTCACCATGCGCTTGCCGCGATAGATGAGGCCTTTTTTGTAAAGATCGACAAACACGCGCGCGACGCAACGGTTGTAATCGTCGTCCATCGTGAAACGCAGCCGCGACCAGTCGCACGACGCACCGAGTTTTTTGAGCTGCGCGATGATGATGCCCCCGTGTTTCTCGCGCCACTCCCAGGCGCGCTCGATGAATTTTTCCCGCCCCAAATCGTAACGCGTGATGCCTTCCTCTTTTTTCAATTTCCGCTCGAGCACCATGTGAGTGGCGATGCTCGCGTGATCGGTGCCGGGCAACCAAAGCACTTCCTTGCCGTCCATGCGCGCCTTGCGGGCGAGGATGTCCTGAATGGTATTGTTGAGCACATGCCCCATGTGCAACACACCGGTAATGTTTGGCGGCGGAATGACGATGGAATACGCGGACTTGGCGGAATGTTCGTCGGCGACGAAAAACTTTCCGTCGAGCCAGAATTGATGCCACTTGTCCTCGACGGACTGCGGTTCGTAAGCTTTTGAAATTTCAGACATTAAAAATAATTTGTGAATCAACCACGCATGCGTTGTCGCCAATAATCCGGTCGTCGAGAAAAATGGGCGACGGCCAAGATGACGACGGCTTCAGGTTCATCAGAATAAATCAGGTTGTAAGGAAAAATTTTCAAAGGCCGTTTGCGCGTGCCGTATTTGTGAGGCGAACCGGGTTGCGGATTCCGGCGGATGAAATTTTCCGCCTCCTTCAATGCTGACTGGAAGCGCTCGCCCAAGCGGGACTCATGCAGTTCATACCACTCGAACGCCTCGACGACTTCAAGCCGCGCGTCGGGATGATGTTCGATGGGCTTTGATTTCATTCAGCCTGCGTTTTAGTTCGGCATGGACTTGTTCGGACGGAATGGTTTTTACTTTGCCAGAGCGGTATTCGTCGAGCCGGTGCTTGATTTCTTTGTTCCAAGCCTGTTCGATTTCCGGGCTTACAAAATCATTCACGCCGGTCATCAAAGTTTCAGCGAACTCAACGCGCTCCTTCAACGTGAGTCGGGTCGCCAGATCATCAACCTGTTTTTTTAATGCGACTGTCATGTGACGAAATTGCCTGAAATCGTCAGGCTTGGCAAAAATTACTTTTTCAGCAGCGCAAATTCCATCGAATCCACGAGCGCCTGCAAGCTGGCTTCGATGATGTTTTCGCTCACGCCGACGGTGCCCCATTCACGCTGGCCGTCGGTGGATGTGATGAGCACACGGGTCTTGGCCGCCGTGCCGGCGACACCGTCCAAGATGCGGACTTTGTAATCGGTCAGATCAATCCGTTT
>DATCDZ010000091.1:0-31162 GCA_036510395.1 Verrucomicrobiia bacterium | reverse complement strand
TGCGCGGTATCTTCCAATCCGCCTGTCGCTCCAGATTGCGCGCCCATGCCCGCACCCTTGGCAGTTATGAACGCTTCAAAGGCAGTGGTGTCCGTGCCGAGTTGCGTGAGAAAGGTGGCGGGCAGTCCGAGGCTGATGAGTTGCGCGACCCACGTCGCCGCGTCGGTCTGAAAGGCGCGGGCGGAATTGAGCAGGGCCTGGTCGCCGCCGCTGCGGGGCATGAGAAATTTTCCATCGAGTCCCGGCGTGCCAAGCAGCGCGAGGGAGTGCGCGGCGTTGGCGATGCCAAGCAAATCGTCGTGAAGGTGAAATCGTCCGGCGACTTTGTCCATGACGCTGCTGTGCGCGGCGTCCGCGCCGGAGACCTGCGCCGCGCCGAGCGTGGCGGTCTGCGGAACGGCGGCGTGGATGAGGGCGAATTGCTGTCCGCCCATGCTGGCGGGCAGAAAGTCGGCGGCGTTGGCAATGCCAAAGGCGTCCGTATTTTTGAAGGCGGCGGTGAGGCTGGTGACTTGGTGGTTCATATTTTTATACCCTTTCGATTTTTGGAATTGTTCTGGCGATTATCCGCCTGTTTGGAGCGCGTGCAACACTTTTTTGATAAAGTAGGAGTCGAGGTAAAGAGGCTCATTTCAAATCAGAGACTCCTTACGTCGTCTTCTACAATCAAATTGTCGATTTTTGACCATCTAAATCCGTCAAAAACCATCAAAAACCTGCATTTTATCCGCACAGATCGAAAAATGGCCGCACAGATGGATTTATGCCCGCACGGACGGAAAGCTGGTCCGCACGGAACGGCCAATTGCCCGCACGGATTGAATTTTGCCCGCACGAACTGGAAAATGGCCGCACGAAACGATTTATTACCGCACGGAATTGGAGTTGTCCCGCACAGATTGATTTTGAGTCTGCGGGAAGGGATTTTTGCCCGCACGAAGTCCTTGCGGACGGCCACCAATCAGAAAATCAGAAACGAGGCCGTTGGATGGACGAAATTGAATCATTTCCTAAACGGCTCGCCCGGCCAGTGCCAGCCGAACATCCGCAGCGCGCGAGAATCGCTCCGGCCTCAAGGCGCGGAGTTTGTCTGCCCGCGCGCGGCCTGCAAGATTGCATCGGCGAGTTGTTGCGGCGTCCATTGGTTGCCGTCCAACTGGCGGAAGATGCGTCCCTGCGGATCGAGCACGACGGTCCGCAAATTGTGCGACATGATGCTGCCGCCGTCGCGCATGACCATCAGATCGAGCCGCGGCGCGAGGCCGGAGAGCGTGTTTGTGGACGCGACGGCGAAGAGCCAGCGGTTTGTGTCCGTGTCACGATAAAAGTCCGCGTAGCTCGACAACATTTTCGGCGTGTCGAATTCCGGGTCGAAGGAAATTGAGAGAAGCTGCCAGTTGGCCGGCGTGTTGGTCATCGCCAGAAGCAGCCGGCGAGTCTCGGAAAAGTTCCTGCTCATGCGGACGCAATAATCCGGCAGCGGGCAGCGCGAATAAAAAAAGGTGAACGCCAAAGCCTTTCCGCGAAAATCCGAAAGGCGGACGGCATCTCCATTTTCGTCCGTGAATCCGCAATCCGGCAGCAAATCGCCCGGCTTGAGTTCGGCGGATTGATAATGAAAAACGAACGTGTTGCTGGTCACGTCCTCGATGCGATGCGCCACAAAATGAACGTCTTCGATCCAGTCATCATTTTCGCGCACGACCAGTTTGAAGGTGATTTCGTCCGACGGCGAAATGCCGTTGAGTTCGTTGGTGTCCTTGACGGGAAATTCCATCGTCATCGCGGGCATATAGCCGGCAATCGCTTCGTGCTGGATGGTGACTTTGCGCCGGTCGTCCGCGATCTGCCGGACAACGCCGCGCGCCTCATAAGACCTGGCGCTTGTCTGGCCGGCATCCGGCGCGGCTTCAAGATTGCAAGCGGCAATGACGACCGACAAATAAATAAAGGAAAAAATCAGGTGTTTCATAAATTCAATTTCGCAATTTGTTAATTTCCTCAACCACCGCTGCTGCCGCGCCCGGGTTCAATCCGTCGAAGTAGCCGCGCAACCGGCCGTGCGAATCCACCAGCGCGATGCGCTCGGTGTGCGTGAAATTGCCCGGCATATAATTGAACGGATCGTCCGGCCCCTGCGCGAGAAAGCTGTTGCCAATCAAATCATACAGCGTGGCCGTGTCGCCGGTCAGCAAAAGCCAGCGGTTCGTGTCCGCGCCGAAGCGTTCGCCATATTTTGCCAGCGCCTCGACCGTGTCATCGCGCGGATCAACCGTCAGCGACACGAGCTTCACGTCCGGCTGGTTCGTCGTGAGCCGCTGAATTTGCTCCATGCAGCGGTTGACGACGGGACAGGTCAGCGAGCAACTGGTGTATAAAAAATCCACCACTAGGATTTTGCCGTCCAATTCCGACCGCGTGACGGCGCGTCCGGTCTGGTTGGTGAGTGAAAAGCTGATGAGTTGGCGCGGGTGATCCGGCTGGATGACGACCGGTTGCGCGTCCGGCAGGTTTTCATAAATTGATTCCTGCGCCTGGTTCCGGTGATTCAGCGCGTAAAGCAGCGCGCAAAAACAGGTTCCAAAGAACAGCGACATGGCGGTTGCGACATAGAAAAACAACCGCTCGTCGTTGCGTTCTTTGGAAGTGGCTGGTTTGGACATAATAAATATCAAAACATATAGCTCATGCTGACCTTGAACAGAACCGGCGCGACGAGCTGGTTGCCGGTCATGTTTTGATAAACTGGAATTTCCGCGTCGGCATAAATTTTCACCGGATGAATATGAAATTCAATTCCCGGCGAAAGCATCAGACGCTCATAGCCGGAGTTTTCAGGATCGGCGTTCGCGCCGCCGTCGCTCGTGCGTTCGGAAAAAACCACCTGCGCCACCGGGGAAATCCGCACGCCGCCGAGCGAAAATCCTTTGTAATCAATTCCAGCCGCCGTGTCGAGTTCGATGCCCGGCCGGTATTGGCCTTGTATCAACGTCGGCACGTCCAGCAATCCCTGCGCAAACCAGTCCCATTTTTCATCCTGCGTGATGTTGCCGCGATAAAATCCGCCGAGCAAAATGTCCGTGCTGCCGGTTCCGATTTGCGTGTCGCGGTCAACGATGTCGGGATCATGCTTAAAATCGCCCGTCGGCAGTTTGACGCCGAATGTCACGCCGGCGGACCGGTCCGCAAAAAATCCGGTGTAAATGCCTTCAAGCCGGATGTCGCCGAGCTGGCTCCAGTTTCGCGTGACGATGTCATCGCCGCCGATGTCCGTTTTGAACGAACGAAAATCATAGGGCACTTCAATCTGCGTTCCCCAACTGGAGTTGAACATATATTGAACACCGAGCGTCGTGAAATGCGTCGTGATTTCCTTGTCGTCATTGTTGCCCGCCGGCGCGGTGGCACTTCCGCTCCAATTGCGGTTTTGATCCTGATAATCATATTGCAAAAACGCCATTCCGTTATTCCCGGGCGTCGGAAACATGGAACTTGTCGCCACGTCAAACACACCGCACCCGCACGCACACGCGTGAACGACACCTGGTGCGAGCATTCCAACCAATAAACCGCTGCTGATTTTTACTGCTGAACTGATTTTTCTATTTTTCATTTTCAAATTTCAAAATTGCGAGAACACGCAAACGCGCCCTCAAGGTTAAATGGAAATTATTTTTACCCGCGCCAACGGGGCGCGGGCAAACAAACCGCGATCGAATCAGACGAAGAATCCGCGCGGAGGCTGAAGCAGCGGTTTTTGGGCGAGCGATTTTGCAAAGGAATTTTCCAGCGGCAACAGTTCAAATCGCGACGGCGCAATCAGAACAAAATGCCCGGTCATCGGCGGAAATTCCAGTTTCAGTGTCAGCGAGACGGCCTCGGATTTGTTCTCGGACTTTTTCCCGGAGGCAATGGCCGTGCAGATCGGACAAGGATGCTTGCCGTCAAAAGTGCGGACCATGGATTCGGAAAGCGAGTGAGCGTGCAGATTGCCCGCGAGCATCGTCGTCCACGCGACGGTTTGCAGGAGCGCCCAATGCGCGCCGAGCATCGCCACGAGCGCGAGGACGATAAAAATTTTGCCAAGCCGCTTGAACACGCGGACAAATTAAATCTTCAATCCAAAACGGCAAGCGCAGAATTATCTTGGTGGGGCGAGCGTCCCCGCGAGCCGAAACCGTCAACATCCAAAACGGCTCGCGAGGACGCTCGCCCCACCGAATTACGTTTCCGAAATCCAAACCAGCGTCCCGCCCGGCAACAAATCGAAGAGAGGAATCAAATCCGCGTCCGCAAGGTGAATGCAGCCGCATGAAGCCGGTTTGCCGATGGATTTTTGACCCGCCGTGCCGTGGATGTAAATGTAGCGCGCGTGCGAATCCACGTTGACGCCGCTGTTGAAACCTTTGTTCAAGCCGGGCTCGAGACCTTCCAGCCACAGGATGCGCGTGGTGATTTTGGCGTCCGCAAATTCCGGCTGCGACGTGTGGCCGATGATTTGGCGCGATTTGAAGACCGTTCCCGCCGGCTCGCCCGCGCCGATTTTTCTCGCAATGCGATGCAGCCCGGGCGGCGTGCAATTCGAGCCTTCCACCTGTCCGACGCCGAAACGCGAAGTGGAGCAGGGAAATCGTTTTATGAATTTATTTTGCCCGAAAAGTGAAACAGCTTGTTCGGCGATGTTGACCGCGAGGACGAACTGCGATGGAGCAATTCCATTTCTCCGGCAGGCGTCAAAAAAATCTGGGCGCATTTGCAAATCAAAGTTGGCCTCGCATCGAAAAGCAATCTAATAAAACCGCGCTTTTTGAAAACCGGCGGCTTTATTTTTATTTCCTTTCGCCGGAATCAGGCTATCATTTCCCGCTGTTAAAAAATTCAAGCGGACTGGTTGAAACAATAAAACACGAAAACTTATGCCATTGACACATACAAAAGAACTTTTTGCGAAGGCGTTGAAGGGGAAATACGCGCTTGGCGCGTTCAACGTGAACAACATGGAACTCATCCAGGGCATCGTCGAGGCGTGCGAGGAGGAAAAGGCGCCGCTGATGCTCCAGATTTCCAAGGGCGCGCGGCAGTATGCGCATCCGACTTATCTGAAAAAATTGATCGAGGCGGCGGTCAGCCTCTCCACGATCCCCATCGCGGTGCATTTGGACCATGGCGACACGTTCGAGCTGTGCAAGGAATGCATTGACGAAGGGTTCACGAGCGTGATGATTGACGCGAGCCACGAGCCGTTCGAGAAGAACGTCGAGATTTGCAAAAAAGTCGTGGACTACGCGCACAAACATAATTGCGTGGTCGAGGGCGAACTCGGAATGTTGGTCGGCGCGCAGCACGACGACGGCGAGGAAGGCGGCGGTTATTCCAAAGGCGGCGCTTACACGCATCCCGACGAGGCGGTCGCGTTCGTGAAGGCTTCCGGCGTGGATTCGCTGGCGGTCGCCATCGGCAATTCGCACGGCGCATACAAATTTAAGGGCGAGCAGCATCTGGATTTGGAACGGTTGAAGGCGATCAAAAAAGCGTTGCTCGACGCGGGCATGGGAGATTATCCGCTCGTGCTGCACGGCGCGTCCAGCGTGCCGAAGGATTTGGCCGACGAAATTAATAAATATGGCGGCAAGATGGGCACGGACACGGCTGGCGTGCCGGAGGCGGACATCGAAATCGCACGCCGCGTCGGTTGCACGAAGGTCAACATTGACACCGACCTGCGCATGGCGATGACGGCGGCCATCCGAAAAGTATTCTTTGAAAGCCCGAAGGAATTTGATCCGCGCAAATATCTCGGCCCCGCGCGCGCGAAGGTGAAAGAACTCGTCCGCCACAAAGTCCGCGATGTGCTTTGCTGCGCGGGCCATGCGTTTGATTAAGCTGCTTTTGAAAATTAAAAACTTCCGCGATCAAAAATATTCGCGGGAGTTTTTATTTTTGGACTTGAAGAATTTTGAACTTACAAAAAATGGCGGCGGGCGCGGCGATTACACACGAATTTTTATCGCCGGCACCCGCCGCTGCGCCCAGTTCTCATTGGGCAGGGCCACGCTAATCCGTCCCGCGATTCTGGCAAGGGATTTTTTGAAATTCTTTCCGGCGGATTCCAGCGCGCAAACGTCTTTACTTCCGCGCCGTTTAATTTGAACAATTGCGGATGCTGATCCGCCGGACGCCTCAATTCGCAATGCTGCTGCTTTGCGTTTTGGGTTTCCGTCTTCCGGCGGCGGCGGAAACAGGACAATCCGGTTCACCTTTCATCGTGGATTCGTGGAGCAGTGAAGAAGGATTGCCCGACAACGAAGTCATCTCCGTCATCCAGACGCGGGATGGTTATCTCTGGCTTGGGACGCTCAACGGCCTCGTGCGTTTCGACGGAAAGCATTTCACCGTTTTTGATGAAAACAGCACGCCGGGCTTGAACAGCGACCAGATTGTTTTTCTGTTCGAGGATAATGAAACAAATCTTTGGGTTGGAACAGAATCCGCCGGCCTCGCCGTGATAAAAAATGGAATCGTGCACAATTTTGGCGCCGAAAGCGCGAATTGTGGAAAGGTGATTTACGCCGCCGAAGATTCACCGACCAATATTTTATTTTGCGCGGCGGCCGGACTCCTTGATTATCGCGATGGCAGGTTGAATCCTTATCCCGGTCAGCTTTTTTCGCTGCCGTTTTCAGGCTACGCGGCGAAAATGCTTGTTCCCTCCAAATCCGGAGGCAACTGGCAGATCATCAATGGCACCGTCCAGAAATTATTGCCGAGCTGGCGAACCGAAAAAGATTTCGGCGCAAGCCCGTGGGGAAACACAAATGTAACCGCAGCTTGCGAAGATGAAAATGGCAATCTGATCGTCGGCACGCTCGGCGCGGGAATTTTTTGGCAAGGCGCGGACGGAAAATTCCGGCAGATTTCCGAGGCGCAGGGATTGTCGTCCCGCTTCGTGCTTTCGCTGTGCATGGATCGCGCGGGAAATCTTTGGGCGGGAACCGACGGCGGCGGCTTGGACCGCATCAAACGGAAAATTTTCAATTCGCCGGACGGGCTTCATCCGTTCACCGCGCAATCCGCTTCCGCCGATGCGCGCGGCGGCGTTTGGACCGCATTCAATCTCAAGGGCATTTCTTATTTCAACACAAACTCCGCGCAGGATTTTACCATCGGCCAGATTTCCGATGCATGGACAATCTTCGCAGATCACAAACAACAAATCTGGGCTGGCACGCGCAACGAAGGGCTTTTTCTGCTTCAGACCAACCGTTTTTTGCCCGCGCCCGGCGCAGAAAAACTCGGCCCGCAAATCTTCGCGCTGTTTGAAGACCGCAGCGGGCAATTGTGGGCCGGCACGCAAAACGGCCTCGCCAATTTCGACGGGCAAAAATGGAAATTGTTCACGACGCACGACGGACTTTCTGAAAATACCATTCGCGCCATTGCGCAGGACGCGGACGGAAGTTTTTGGATCGGAACCGAGAACCAAGGCCTGGATTTTTTCAAGGACGGAAAATTTGTTTCGCATGGCGCGCAGGAAAACGGTTTGCCCGGCAACGACATTTCCTGCCTTTACGCGGACACGAACGGCGTTTTGTGGGTTGGAACTTCCGGCCACGGCCTTGCGCGGTTTCAAAATGGAAAATGGAAACGCTATTCGACACGCGACGGCCTCGCGAGCAACCACATCAATTATCTTGGCGAAGATGGCGGCGGCAATTTGTGGATCGGCTCGAACGCGGGACTGATGCGGGCTCAAAAAAAATCACTGGATGATTTTGCCGTTGAAACGACAAACGTCATTTCCTGCCGGACTTACACTGAATCTGACGGACTGCCGACGCGCGAATGTTCCGCCGGCGCGCAACCCGCCGTGTGCCGCGCGGGCGACGGCGCGTTTTGGTTTCCAACGACAAAAGGTTTTGTCTCGTTGAATCCTGCGGACATCAAGCCCAACTTGCAACCGCCGACCGTTTTGATCGAATCCGTTTTGGTGGATGGTCGCGAGCAAAAAACAAACCGCCTTGATTCCGCGTGGCCGCAATCCATCGTGATTCCGCCGGGCCGCGAGCAATTGGAGATTGATTACACCGCGCTGAATTTTTCAGCGCCCGATGCTGTGCGTTTCAAATATCGCCTCGAAGGCCGCGACACCGCGTGGACGGACGCGCGTGCCGAGCGCGTGGCCAATTACAGCGATTTGCCGCACGGCCATTATTTTTTTCATGTCGCCGCCGAAAATGAGGACGGCATTTGGAATGAAACCGGCAGCACGCTTGAAATCGCCGTGCAGCCTTGGTTCTGGCAGACAAATTCATTTCGCGTAGTCGTAATTATTTTTCTTCTCGGAATTGTCATCGCAATCGTCCGTTTCATTTCCACGCAAAAACTGAGGCGCGAGCTGCAACTTGCCAGACAAAAGGAGGCGCTCGAACGCGAACGCTCCCGTATCGCGCGCGATTTGCATGACCAGCTCGGCGCAAACCTCACGCAAGTCGCGCTGCTCGGCGAAATGGCCGAGGCCGACAAAAATTCGTCGGACGAAATCGAATCGCACGCAAAACAAATTTCCGAAACCGCGCGCGAGACGACGCGCTCGCTCGATGAGATCGTCTGGGCCGTCAACCCGTCCAACGACACGCTCGAAGGCCTGGCGAATTACGCGTGCAAATATGCGCAGGAATATCTCGCGCTCGCTGGCTTGCGCTACCGCGTGGATTTGCCGACGGAATTGCCGCCGACGCCGATTCCGCCGGAAGTCCGCCACAATGTTTTTCTCGCGTTCAAGGAAGCCGTCAATAACGTCGTCAAGCACGCGCGGGCGTCCGAAGTCTGGATTCGGTTGCGCTTGCAGCCGCAGAATTTTATTTTGGAAATCGAAGACAATGGCTGCGGAATCGGTGGTCAAGCTGCGCCGCAAAATCGAAATGGTTTGCGTAACATGAAAAAGCGGATGGAAGACATTTGCGGAAAATTTTCAATTTCCGACGGCAAAAATGGCGGAACAATTGTCCAACTGACTGTTCCAATTATTTTTTAATCACGGATGAACACAGATAAAACAAAAGACAAACTGCAAAAAATTTCAAACCCATGTTTTTCTGTGTTCATCCGTGGTTGAATTGATTTATGCCCATCACCGTCTCCATCGTCGAGGACAGCGACAAATTACGCGAGACGCTCGTGCGCGTGCTCAACCGTGCCGACGGTTTCAGTTGCGTGAGCGACTACGCGAACGCCGAGGACGCGCTGAAAGATTTGCCGCAGGCCAAGCCCGACGTGGTCTTGATGGACATCAACCTGCCCGGCATGAACGGCGTCGAATGCGTCCGGCAGTTGAAAAAAATCGTTCCAGAAATCCAGGTGATGATGCTCACCGTTTATGAAGACACGGAAAATATTTTTGACGCGTTGGCGGCGGGCGCAAACGGCTATATGCTCAAGCGCACGGCGGGCAAGGAATTGCTCGAAGCGATTGATGAAGTGAAGCGCGGCGGTTCGCCGATGACCACGCACATCGCGCGCAAAGTCGTGCAATCGTTCCAGCGCTCGGCGGCGGCGGCGGCGCAGACGGAAAGTCTTTCCGAGCGCGAACAGCAGGTGCTGGATTTGTTGAGCCAGGGGCTGATGTATAAGGAAATCGCAGACAAGCTCCAAATCAGCTACGAGACCGTTCACACCTACATCCGGCGCATCTACGAAAAATTGCAGGTGCGGACGCGCACGGAAGCCGTGGCAAAATTTTTAAGAAGGTGAACAATCATGGCTTTGCAAATCTCCTTCACCAAACCGGCCTCACCACCAACCGCCTCGCGATTCCGTAATCTGTGTTTCATCCGTGTCCATCTGTGGCTGAATTCCCCGCGTGAAATTGTTCGACTCCGGCACGGACATCCAGGTCTTGAGATTTTACTGGAAATGATTTCTGCGGCGGCCATAATTTTTGCAACCGCCCATGAAACCGCGCTTTTCAAATCAAAGAAGTCACGCGCTGACGCTGGTGGAAGTGTTGGTGGTGATTGTTGTGGTGGCTTTTTTGGCGGCAATGTTCTTGCCCGCGCTTGTGAATGTTCACCACACTCGAATGCCACTTAACTGCGTTAATAATTTGAAGGAAGTCGAGCTTTCATTCCGCATTTGGGCTGGCGATAACAATGATAAATATCCGATGGAAATTTCGTGACCAACGGCGGCACGATGGAACTGGCGGCAACTGGAAACGCGGTCGCAACTTTCCAAACTATGTCCAACGAATTGATCACGCCAAGAATTTTGGTTTGCCCACAAGATAAACTACATTTTTTTGCGACTAATTTTGAAACAGGATTTTCCAGCAAAAATATAAGTTACTTTGTCGGAATAGATGCGGATCAAAAATTTCCACAAAGGCTTCTTGGCGGCGATGATAATTTTGAAATCAATCGAACTCCTGAAAAATCCGGTTTGCTGAACCTTTTCACCAATTTATCCATCACGTGGGATGCTTCGCGCCACACGCAATACAAAGAACATTTTTGGACGCAGACCAAAAGCCTCGGCAACATTGCGATGAGCGACGGTTCGGTGCAACAAGTAAATTCAGATGATTTGCAAAAAGCATTTTATCAAACCGGCCTCGCCACTAATCGCCTCGCGCTGCCGTGATTTTCCATTCTGGCTTCTGAATTCTCTTTTCTGTATTCTGTCCCGATGTTCGAAATCGTTAAAACGGAAATTGCCACCGCCACCGAGAAACTCACGCATCTGCGGAGGTTTCTTTGACGTCCCAGCATTGCAAAAACGTTCCGGCGAATTGAATTCGCTGATGGCGGACGAAAATTTCTGGAACAACCGCGAGAAAGCCCAGGGCTTCATTGACGAGGCCGGCGTCATCCGCAACAAAATCGAGCCGCTCCAAAGACTGGAGAAGCAGCTCGACGATTTCCGCGTCATGCTCGAACTCGGCGAGGCCGAACCCGCCGCGTCGCAGGCGAAGGTCGAGGCCGAACTCACGCGCGACCTCGCGAAATTTTTCAAGGAACTCGACGCGCTGGAACTGAAACTGTTTCTCAACGGCCCGCACGACAAAAAGAATTGCATCTTCACCATCAATTCCGGCGCGGGCGGCACGGAATCGCAGGACTGGGCGGAAATGCTTTCGCGCATGTATACGCGCTGGGCCGAATCGCGCGGCTGGGAAGTCGAAGTCACCGACGCGCTCACCGGCGAAACCGCCGGCCTCAAAAGCGTCACCATGCTCATCAAGGGCGAGAACGCCTACGGTTTTTGCAAGGCCGAGCGCGGCGTGCATCGCCTCGTGCGCATCTCACCGTTCGATTCCAACAAACGCCGCCACACCAGTTTTGCGAGCGTGGACACGATTGCGGAAATCGAGGAGAGCGACGGCGAAATCGTCATTCCGCCGAATGAATTTCGCGTGGACACGTTCCGTTCCGGCGGCAAGGGCGGCCAGAACGTGAACAAGGTCGAAACCGCCGTGCGCATCACGCACATCCCGACCGGTCTCGTCGTCGCGTCGCAGGCGCAGCGTTCGCAACATCAGAACCGCGCGACCGCGATGAACCTGCTGCTCTCGCGGATTTTCGCGCAGCGCGTGGACGCGGCCAAGGCCGACATGGAAAAATTTTACGGCGACAAAGGCAGCGTGTCGTGGGGCAACCAGATCCGCAGCTACGTTTTCCAGCCGTATCGCATGGTGAAAGATTTGCGCACCGGCGTGGAAACGAGCAATGTTCAAGCCGTGATGGACGGCGACCTGGACATGTTCGTGAACGGCTGGCTGCGCGCCGGCTGCCCGCTAAAGCGGATGCAAGGCGTGAAGGATGAAGAGGAATAATTTAGCCACAGAGACACAGAGACACAGAGTTGAAAAAATTATTTTCTCTGTGTCTCTGCGCCTCTGTGACTAAAATAAATATCATGTTGGAATTTCCAGAACAGAAAGACTCGTTGACCGAAAAAATTATCGGCTGTGCGATTGAAGTTCATCGCGTGCTCGGCCCGGATTTGCTGGAAGCAAGCTACGAAGCCGCGCTGGCGATTGAGTTTGAGGCGGCAAAACTGCGCTTTCAGCGTCAACTGATCATTCCTGTTTTCTATAAAGGCCAGCCTATCGGTGAACATCGTCTGGATTTTCTAGTCGAGGATGCCGTCGTGATCGAACTCAAAAGCGTCGAACGTTTTGACCCGATTTTTGAGGCTCAAGTTCTCACCTATTTACGGTTGAGTGGCAAACGTCGCGGGTTGCTGATTAACTTCAATTCACGGTTGTTGAAAGACGGAGTTAAGAGATTTGTTCTTTAACTCTGTGTCTCTGCGTCTCTGTGGCCAAATGAATATTTTAGATAAAATTGTTGAAGAAAAAAAACGCGAAGTCGCGAAATTGCCCGCGCGGATCATCGCCGCCGGCGATTTGCGCGACGCGATGCTGGAACATGGCGAGCGGCGCGATTTTATTGCCGCCTTAAAATCTTGTAGGAGACGAGGTGACGAGTCTCAAACTGAAAAAAATCAGTCAGAGCCTCCTCACGTCGGCTCCTACGATTCAATCGCGCTGATTGCCGAGGTGAAAAAAGCTTCGCCGTCGGCGGGAATTATTTGCAAAGACTTTGATCCGGTAAAAATCGCCAAGGAATACGAAGCGGCGGGCGCAAGCTGCCTTTCCGTTTTGACGGACGAAAAGTTTTTCCAAGGCTCGCTCGATTATCTCCGCCAAATCCGCGCCGCCGTGAAAATTCCCCTGCTGCGCAAAGATTTCATCATTGATGAACGCCAGATCCTCGAAGCCATCGAATGGGGCGCAGACGCCATCCTCCTCATCGTCGCCATTTTGAGCGACGAGCAACTGGCAAAATTCCATTCGCTCGCGACTGAAGCCGGACTCGCCGTTCTGGTTGAAGTCCACAACGAAGCAGAATTGGAACGCGCGCTGAAAATTTCTCCTGCACTCATCGGCGTGAACAATCGCGACTTAAAAACCTTCAAAGTGGATTTGGCAACGACGGAAAAGTTGGCGAAGAAAATTCCAGCCGGAACAATTCTCATCGCGGAAAGCGGAATCCATTTTCGCGCGGACGTGGAGCGGTTGAAAAAATGCGGCGCGAAGGCGATTTTGGTCGGCGAATCGTTGATGAAAAACGGCGAAATCCAAACGAAAGTCCGCGAATTGATGTTGGATTCCACTGGAGGGCGTTGACTGGAACTTCGTTGTTCGGCAAGCCGATTCACTCCCCGCTCGACATCGTGAAAAATTTTCGGCTTACTATCGCGCCGATGCCGCCATTGAATTCTGAATTGTTAGCCAAAGCCAAGTCGCTGGGATTTTCCGACCGGCAAATCGCGCATTTGACCGGTTCCACCGAGGACGCCGTCCGTGCCGAGCGCAAACGCATCGGCCTCGTTCCCAGCTACCGGTTGGTGGACACCTGCGCCGCAGAATTTGAGGCCTACACGCCATATTACTATTCCACCTATGACCGTGGCGACGACGAGGTGAAGGGCAACTCCGCGAAAAAGGTGATGATTCTCGGCGGCGGCCCGAACCGCATTGGCCAGGGAATTGAATTTGATTATTGCTGCGTCCACGCCGCGTTCGCGCTCAAGGAAGACGGATTTGAAACCATCATGGTGAATTCAAATCCCGAAACCGTCTCGACCGATTACGACACAAGCGACAAACTTTTTTTCGAGCCGCTCACGCTCGAAGACGTGCTGCACATTTACGAGCGCGAAAAATGCTGGGGCGCCATCGCGCAGTTCGGCGGACAGACACCGCTGAACCTCGCGCTCGGTTTGCAAAAAAATGGCGTCAATATCATCGGCACTTCGCCGCAGAGCATCGAAATCGCAGAAGACAGAAAATTATTCGCCGCGATGCTCGACAAACTGAAAATTCCGCAGCCGCCGAACGGGCTGGCGACAAATCCTGAAGAAGCGCTGGTCATTTCCAAGCGATTGACTTATCCGGTTCTCGTTCGCCCAAGCTTTGTTCTCGGTGGACGCGCGATGCAGATTGTTTATTCCGACGCGGATCTGTCGCATTATATGAAGTTCGCGGTCGAGGCGTCGCCGGAACGCCCGGTGCTTGTGGACAAATTTCTCGAAGACGCCACGGAAGTGGACGTGGACTGCATCGCGGATGTTGGCCTGCCATGTAACGAGAAAACGGGCGGCACGATCGTCATCGGCGGGATGCTTGAGCACATCGAGTTCGCCGGCGTCCATTCCGGCGACGCGGCGATGGTTTTGCCGCCGCACACGCTTTCGCCCAGCGTCATCGAAACCATCCGCACCTATACGCACGCGATGGTGCGCGAATTGAAGGTCGTCGGCTTGATGAACGTGCAATACGCCGTCAAAGGCGAAACTGTTTACGTGCTTGAAGTGAACCCGCGCGCCTCGCGCACAGTGCCATTTGTCTCCAAGGCGATTGGCGTTCCACTCGCCAAACTTGCCGCGAAAGTCATGGCCGGAAAAACCTTGAAGGAACTGGATTTCACGGAAGAAATCTGGCCGACTTATTGGGCGGTGAAGGAATCCGTTTTTCCGTTCAACCGTTTTCACGGCCAGGACATTTTGCTCTCGCCGGAGATGCGTTCCACCGGCGAAGTCATGGGACTCGACGCCGACCTCGGCATCGCCTACGCCAAGTCGCAGATGGCCGCCAACTCGCCGCTGCCCGTGAGCGGGAAAATTTTCATCAGCGTCAGCGACCTGCATAAAAAGCATGCTGCCGAAGTCGGCAAACAATTTGCCGACCTGGGTTTTGAATTGATCGCCACCGCCGGCACGTCGGCGGTGCTGGAAAAGGCCGGGTTGAAAGTGCAACGCATTTTGAAGCTGCTCGAAGGCCGGCCGAACGTGATTGACCTGCTCAAGAACAAGGAAATCCAGCTTGTCATCAACACGCCCGCCGGCCAGTCGCCACGCGAGGACGAGGTGAAAATCCGCACCACCGCCGTCTATACCGGCACGCCCATCATGACGACGTTGAGCGGCGCGAAAGCCGCCGCGCTCGGCATCGCCGCGCTGAAAAAATCAGGCTACGCCGTCAAGACGATTCAGGAATACCACTGACCGTTTCCTTCATCGCGCGCAGAACGCG
The DNA here is from genome assembly GCA_036510395.1 of Verrucomicrobiia bacterium. Classification (GTDB taxonomy): domain Bacteria; phylum Verrucomicrobiota; class Verrucomicrobiia; order Limisphaerales; family UBA11358; genus UBA11358. The sequence continues at coordinate 16,065 of DATCDZ010000091.1, read as the reverse complement.
ATACGGATGCGTCCACCTGTCAATCCGGCACGCGGCCTGATAATCGCAGAACTCGCACGGCGTCTGCTTGCCTTTGCGATAAGGATCAACCTGCGCCGCGCCGGAAAAAATCTGTCCGCCCATTTCGCGCAGTTGCGTTTCAACCCCGTCCAGCAATTTTTCAAATTCCGCGCGCGGCATGGCTTCGACGGAACCTTTGCGCAGCGAGCCGTCGCTGTTCAGGCGATAATTGAATTGATCCGCCGCGCCGGCGCGATCCAGCTTGTCCAAAATGTCTGCGTCAAATCGTCCCGTGTGGCGATACGCTTTGCGCCGCGCCTCATCCGCGTCCGCCAGGATTTCCGCGCGCGTGCCGCCGCCCCTGTATTCGCCGCGCAGGTTGACGTAAAAAACTCCCGCCGGAACCAGCCGGTTCACGCCCAGGACTTCACGCGGATTTTTCCAGTGGCGCAACACGTTTAGATATGCGGGCAACTGCAACTGCACGCCGTGTTCGACCAGAACCTTGTCCAGCTTTTTGCCGCTCGATTTGTAATCCAGCACCAGCGCGAGCGCGGCGTCGCCATTTTTATCGCGCCACAAATCCACGCGGTCAATCCGCCCATGAAGTGAAAGTTTATGCCTGTCATCAAGGTCAATTTCCCAGGCGGGCGCCAGCGAACCGCAGCCGAAATCCAGTTCCGCCGCAGCCGGGTCAAATTCATATTGCCCGTGCATCCAACCGACAATGACCGCGACAAAATCCTGCAGCGATTCCGCCATGGCGTGCGCGGCGAAAACGCCTTCCGCAGAATCCCGAAACAGGCCGCCGCGAAAATGCTCCGTCTGCGCGTCGGCGATTTTTCCAATGCGTTCGCGGGCTTCTGCCGGGTCGAGGTCGCGCCAGCGTTTGCCTCCGGCCATCAATTGTTCGTGAAACATTTTCAGAACGTCGTGCTGGAAGCTGCCGCGCTCGCGGGCGTCCAATTCAAAAACTTTCCGCTCGTCGGCGCGCAGGCCGGAGCGGACAAAAAAACGGAACGGGCAGGCGGCGAATTCCTCCAGCCGGCTGACGGACGACCGCAAAACCGGGCCGTAAAGTTTTTCCGCGAGCGCCGGCGAGAGATTTTCCGCAGGACCTGGCTCGCGCAATCCGCCCAGACATTTTTTCAGTCCGGCCAAAGCTGGAATTTCAAGCAATCCGTTCCAGTTTTGAACTTTGAACTTTGAACTTTGAATTTGAAAAAGCAGGGGCGCGATTTCATTGGCGTGCAGCGCGTCTGCCGGTTCAATTTCGTTTTGAAGTTCTTCAATTTCCAGCGCGGGGAAAATTTGCCGCAAGTGCGCGATGAACGGCGACGGGTCCAGGTTTTTCTCGTCCGCGTTCTGGCGTGAAAATGTCACAACCAGTTTTTCACCCGCGCGGGTGCAGGCGATGTAGCCGTAAAAACGCTCGCGCGAAAGTTGTTCGCGCAGACTTGCGCCGGGCGAAACGGCCAGTTCGTCGCGGTCGGCATCGGTCAAAATGGTTTGCGTTGCGGGCGCGGCGGGAAAAACCGTCTCGTTGACGCCTAGCACGAGCGCGAATTTCAAGCCGGGATTGCGCGCGCGGTCAACCGCGCCGATGAGAACTTCGTCCAAGACTGGCGGGATGACGCCGACGGTCAAATTTGCGAGGCCAGCTTCAAGAACCGGCAGCCAGTCGCGCAGCGGCAGCGGCTCGCGCGGAAAGGCCAGCGTGAGATTGTCGAGCCATGCGTTCATCTGCCCAAAAACGGCCGCGTGGATGCTGCGTGAATCGTCGAGCCGTTGAGCCGCTGAACCGGCGGAAATTTTGTCGCTCCAGTTTTGAAGCCGGCGCTCGACATTCAAATCGTCCCAAAGTGCGCGGAAAATTTCAGCCAGTTCATTTCCGTTTGGCAGGAATTTTAATTTTGCAAGCCGTTCGTGGAAATTGTCAATCGGTGGCAGGATTTTCCGGCGCAGGCGTTCGAGCGATTTTTCCAGTTCGGGATTTTCTGAAATCCTGGCCGGCTCGCGCCATTTTTTGCCGCGCCAGCCGAATTCCAGCGCAGCGTTTTCCAGCCGGTCAATTTCAGTTTCGTCCGCGGACGAAAACCCGGCCTTGAGCGCGGCAAACAGATCGTTTTGCCGCCAGTCAAAAATGACCGTGCGGAGCGCGCTGCGGGTGAGTTCGGCAAGCGGGTGATGCGCGGCGGATTCGCGGCGGTCCAGGAAAAACGGGATTTCGTAACGGCGGAATTCGCGCGCGAGCGGCTTGTGATAATTTCCGAGATCGCGGACGAGCACGGCGCAGTCGCGGAAGCGGTTTCCGGCGCGGACAAATTTCAGAATTTCGCGCGCGGCGAAAACCGCCTCGGCGCCGGGGCTGGCGCAGGAACAGATTTTGAGATTTGAGATTTGAGTTTTGAGTTTTTCCGGCGGCGTTTGCGCCCAGGATTTTTCCAAATGCGCGAGTCCGGGATTTTTTGCAAAGCGGTTCCGAGACGGGTCGCGACGCAGGGCTTCGATTTCAATATTGCAACCGGGCAGATTTTTGATCCGCTGGCGGCATTGTTGGAACGATTTGCCAACGACGTTCCAAATCGAGAGCCATGAATTTGAATGTGGATCTGGCGTCCCGCCTGTGTTCGGACTCGCAGGCCGGATGCCTGCGCCACTTTCGTCGAGGCAGAAGGCAAGCGTGGCGCTCTCGCAAAATGGAATGATGGCGGCGATCAAATCAAGTTCCTGCGGCGTCATCTCGGCGAATCCGTCGAGCCACAATCCTTCAAATGTTAATTTTGAATTTTTAACTTTGAATTGATCGCGCAGCGCGCCGGTTGCCGAATCCAGCAGATGATTTCCGTCCTGCAAATCATGTCCGGCGAGCCGGCGCGAATAATTTTCGTGGAGCAGCGCGAGGTCGTCCAGCTTGCCGCGAAGTCCGGCGCGGAGGCTTTTATTTTGCGCGAGCGAGCGCAGCTTCGCAGGCGTGAACTGGTGCTGTTGCAATTCGCGGAGCAACCCGCTCAATTGTTGCGCGAAGCCGGGCCGCCGGGCGCTTTTGGAAAACAGCTTTAATTCGTTTTCGTGCCGCAGCAGCAGCGCACGCAAAACCATGACACGGCCTTCTTCGTTCAATTGCTCCGGCAGCGTCATCTTCAGCTTTTCAATGACAAATTGCGCGAGCCGCTCGAAGGAGAAGATTTGCAGGCGCGTATAGCCGGAAATCCCTCCATTGACGAGCAATTGTCGTTCGAGTTGAAAAGTCGCCTGCTTGGGCGCAAGGAAAACAAGCGGCTCGCCTTCGGGATTTTTTTTGAGCGAGGCGCGGATTTCGGCGAGGCAGCGGAATGTTTTGCCGCTGCCGGCGGGGCCGAGGAGAAATCGCGCTTGCACGGTGCATTTTCGCGCAAAGCCGCAAAGTCGCAAACGAAAATGCGAACCTATTTCAATTTCTTCACGAGCACCTTGGAATTTCTTCCGCTCTGATCGTATTTTTCGCGGCGGGCGGGCGGCAAGTCGTCCGGCGTGCCTTCGGCAAATCCGGCCTTGGATTGAAAATAGGTGAACGCCTGCGTCGAGAGCGTGAGCAGTTCGCCCAGTCCCATTTCGCGCGCCTTGTTTTCGACGAACTGGATCAGCTTGCGCCCGATGCCCTGGTTTTCGTGCGACGCGCTGACGTAAAGGCACGCCAGCTCGCCTTTTTTCTGATCGGGATAAACGTGCAATGCCACGCACGCGACGGGATTTTTATCAATCTCAAAAATTAAATAATCGCCAAGGCTTTTCTCGATGACATTGCGGCTGCGCTTGACGAGTTCGTCGGATTCAACGGCGGCTTTCGTCAGCAATTGAATCGCGCGGATGTCCTTTTTCTTCGCCGGGCGGATCTGCCGGTATTCATTCGCGTAAATCAGCGTGCCGATGCCGTCGTTGGAAAAAACTTCCGCGAGCAGCCCTTCGTCCACCTTGCCGTTAATGACGTGGACGCGCGGCACGCCGCTTTTGCACGCGAGCGCGGCGTGCTGCGCCTTCGACAGAATCTCCGGCAGAAACCCGGGGCTGTTCGTCTGCAGCAATTTTTCCAGTTCGGCCACGAGCATCTGCCGGATGAGCAGGCTGTTGTAGATCAATCCATCCTGCGACGTGATGAAAATCAATTTGATGGCTTTAAGCGCGTCGGCGACCGCCAGCGCGACGCCGTCGGAATTGACGCGGTATGTCCGGCCATCGCCATCGAAACCCAGCGGCGGAATGACGGGGATGACATCCTGCGCCAGAAGCGTCTGAAGCAGCGCGGTGTCCACGCGCTCGACCTTGCCGGTGAACTGGTGGTCCACGCCGCCGATGATGCCCATCGGATGCGCGATAATGACGTTGGTGCTGGCGGCGCGGAGGTCGTTGGCCGAAAGTCCTTCGAGGATTTCGTGCGTCAGCCGGTTCGCGGCGTTGAGGGCGAGCTTGAGCGTGGCCGCGTCCGTGATGCCCGCGCCGTTGAGGTCCGAGGCGGCGATTTTTTGCTCCTCGGCGAGGGCATGGATTTGCGCCGACGCGCCGTGGACGAGCACCACGCGAATGCTCAATGAGCGCAACACCGCCACGTCGAGCAGCAACGTGGCGAAATTTTCGTCGGTGACGATGGCGCCGTCAATCGCGAGGATGAATGTCTTCTCGCGGAATTGCGGAATGTATTGCAGGATGCCCCGCAGGTCGGTCAGTTTCATTTCAGCGGCAAATAAGTAATCTGTTTTGGCCGCGATTCAACTTTTATTATTGGCCGACAGAACCTCGCGGCAAATCTCCCGATGCCGCCGCTCAATGATATTACCATATGCCACCGGCCCGGGCCGCCACTCGCATTTCACTTCAGGCGGGTTTTGTAAAATTCCAGCGTGGTTTGAAGCCCCGTCCGAAAATCATGCCGGGGCGCAAATCCGGCGGCGCGCAGTTTTTCCACGGACGCCACCGAATGTTTCACGTCGCCGGGCCGTTCGGGGGCGTGTCTTATTTCCGATGCCGAGCCGGTGAGCTGGCGGATGGTCGCGGCCAGGTCGTTGACGGTGATGCACTGGCCGCCGGCGACGTTGAAGCTGCCGGTGGCCGGCGACCGGGTTGAAAAAAAATATTCGCGGCGGCGATGTCTTTCACAAAAATAAAATCGCGCGTCTGCCCGCCATCGCCATAAATGGTCAGCGGCTCGTTCTTCAACGCCCGCTCAATAAAAATCGGGACGGCGGCGGCATATTGGCTGCGGGGATCCTGGCGCGAGCCGAAGACGTTGAAATAACGCAGACAGACCGTCGGCAACCGGCCATCTTCCGCATATTTCCCGCAATAAATTTCACCATCGAGCTTGGTGGCGGCGTAGGGGCTTTTGGGTTCCGGCGGCAGGGTTTCCACTTTGGGGATAACCGGGTTGTCGCCATAGATTGCGCAAGAAGCCTGAACGCAGGTTGTCGAGAACGCGCACGTCTGCCGAACCTTGGAACGATTCGACGATGTGGCTGCCGATGAACCCCGCGCCGCCGGTGACAAGCACTTTCATTTTTAGGATTCTTGCACTAGCGGCAACATTTTTGAAGCCAGAATTTCCCGGTAAATCTCCAGGTGCGTCGGGCGACGACGGCGGGATGAAAGCGTTCCTTCGCGCTCTTGTTCGCCTCCGCCGCGTTGGGCACCAGCCGGCTGTGATAAAAAATATGTCGGCCAGTTTTTCCGGCGAGGCAACAGGCGGCCTTTGTAGCGGAAGTCGCGGTATTTCACATTCAGGGCCGACAGCCAGAGACTGATGCCGAAGGAGGCGAGCAAGGCCAGGGCGGTGAACAGCGGCAGCCAGAGCAGTCGTCCCCCGGGAGCCACATGATACCATGCCATCAGCCCGCCAGGATGACGGCGGAGATTAGGAAATCCACGAAACAAACGATGACCGAACTGGCCGGGATGACCAACCGTGGAAAATAAATCTTGGAAATCATGTTCGAGTTGGTGATCAGGCTGTTGCTGGCCTCCGCCAGTGACGAGGAAAAGAACTGCCACGGCAGCATCGCCACATAGACAAACACCGGATATGGCAGGCCGTCGGACGGCATTTTGGCCAGCCGGCCGAACACCACGGTGAATACAATCATCGTGAGCAGCGGCCGCAGCACGCCAATGACGGTTTGTTTGTAGCCACCAGGATGTCGCGCCACGAGAGGAAGAAGAACAGTTCACGATAGCGCCACAGATCGGCCCAGTAATGGCGCTCGATCCGGCCGGCTTCGATGTCCAGTTCGATCATGATGGAACGGGCATTTTGCCAGCTGGCGGGCGGAAACAAAAGCGGAAAGCGAAACCCGCGCCTCCGGTCAATGTCATGACAAAATATGCAAAGGATTCCTGTTGGAAGCAGGGTAAATCTCGCAGGAAAATGGCAGTTCCAAGGTTCGCCATTTTAAGGAGAGCGAAGGTGATTCTTTGTGCCTCTTCAATATCCGTCAAATTCGGGCCGCATCCGCAGGCTTTGTCCCGACAACCCGTTCAAACACGAAAAGGTTGTTCAATCCGAGTTGAAACGTGGCGCGTTTCAGAAGCCGAAAATGTTCCGGCGGGAAAATCGTTGTCGTGCGGCTGACCTCGAAGCCGTGGTGTTCTTCCAGCGACATCCCGTCAATCAGCCTGAAAAATTTCAGCACGGCGAGGATGTGATCCACGGCGGGCGAAGGCACCGTGATGATCAGCCGCCCGCCGGGTTTCAAAAATTCCACGCAGCCGCGTTTCAAATCCCCGTATTGCGCCGGTGGAAAATGTTCGAGCACCGCGAGCATCGTGATGACATCGAACGGCTCGGTTGCCGTCATATCTTTTGGAAAAAAACCGGCGATGAGCGGCACACCGTCCGCTTCAGTGTTTGATTTCAAAGTCGGGTCAATGCCCATGCCTTGCGCGCCGGAGATGTTCAACTGCCGGAACAGCGCGCCGTCCGCGCTGCCGATGTCCAAAATCCGCGCGCCGGGCGCAATGAAGCGCCGCGCCTTTGAAATGCGCCAGCGTTGGAGCAGCCGGTCAATGGATTTCATGTCCGGGTGAGGGCGGGCGGTTTGCGCGAGGCGGTCTTCAAACCGAGCGCGCTCATGAAGAAGCTGGAAAAAACAGTCTGGACGCCGAGGACGATGAGCGTCGCCGCCGGGATCAGCCGCCGCAGATTCTCCTCCGGCGGCAATTCGCCAAATCCGGCCTGCTTCCAAATCCACACCGCGCGCGCGGACAAAATGATTCCCGCCAGCAGCACGGCGAGGCCGAGCAGGATTCCCTTTTCCAGGTTGAAAAATTTGAAGGCGCTCGAAAATTTCGGGTCGTCCGGCAAAAGCCCCTCGGCAATCGCAAAGACTTTTGTGAAAAACGCGAACGCGACGAGTTGAAAGCCGATGATGACGGTCATGCACGCGACGGCGAGCGTGCCGACATCGAGCGCGACACCGCCGATTTTTATGTTTTCCAATGAAAGCGCGGCGGCAAAAATAATTCCCGCCGCAGCCAGACAGATTCCCGGCGCGAGGAAAAGCCATCGTGGTGAAAACAGCAGCATGAAGCGCAAGTGCCGCCAGCCGTCGCGCCATGGCTTCAAGTGCGGCGGGCGCGAGCGTCCGTCCGGATGCAGCGTGACGGGAACCTCGGCGATTTTTAATTTTTGGAACGTGGATTTGATGACCATTTCCGAGGCGAATTCCATGCCGGTCGTCTTCAAGTCCATTTTCAAGAACGCGTCTTTTGTGAAACCGCGCAGGCCGCAGTGGAAATCGCGCGCGGGACATTTGAAGAACAGCCGCCCGATGAAAGATAAAACCGGATTTCCAATCCGGCGGTTTTTCCACGGCATCGCGCCGGACAAAATTTTTCCGCCGCCGGCCGGCAGGCGGCAGCCCATGACCAGATCAAATCCCTGCTGAAATTTTTCCACGAATCCCGTGATTTCAGAAAAATCGTAGCTGTCGTCGGCGTCGCCCATGAGAATCCACTTGCCGGCGGCGGCTCGAATGCCACCGGTCAACGCCCTGCCGTAGCCTTTTTCATTCACCTGGACGACCCGCGCGCCGGATTTTTCGGCGATTTCAACCGAGTCATCTTCGCTGCCGTTGTCGGCGACGATGATTTCGCCGCGCACGCCGGAGCGCCGGATTCCGATTTTCGCCTTTTCGATGCAGCGGGCAAGCGTCTCCGCCTCGTTCAGGCAGGGCATCAAAATAGTCAGATCAACGGGTTCGGCCACACGACAATTAAATTAAATGGCGCACATTTTGGCGAGCAGGAGTTTTGCCGGTTCAAATCGCTGTTATTTAAGATTTGCGCCCGCGCCAAAAATCGTAAATCGTAAATCACAAATCATAAATTCATTATGCCTTCATTCGACATTGTTTCGCAGGTCAACACGATGGAAATCGAGAACGCCGTCAATCAGGCCAAAAAAGAATTGGCCAACCGCTTCGATTTCAAAAGCACCAAATGGGAAATCATTTTGGAAAAAGCGGAAATCAAGCTCACCGCCGACAACGAATTCAAGGTCGCCACGCTGAACGAAATCGTCGTCGGCAAGCTGGCCAAGCGCGGCGTCAGCATGAAAAGCGTCGAGCAATGCGAGCCGGACATCTCGCCGCTCGGCCACGCGCGCCAGAGCATCAAGATCAAGAACGGCATCGAGAGCGCGGTGGCCAAGGAGATCACCGGCTTCATCCGCGACGGCAAGTTCAAGGTGACGACGCAGATTCAGGGCGACGAAGTGCGCGTGAACAGCAAGAGCCGGGACGAATTGCAGACCGTCATCGCCGCCGTGCGCGCGCATGAATTTCCCGTGGCTGTGCAGTTTGTGAATTTTAGGGAGTGAAACCGCTTAACTCAAACGTAATTTATGAAACAACAATGTTTGTCATTCACTATTCTTTTCGGGTTCATTATTACCATCGCAGCCTGTTCTCAAGAAACAAACACAAGTGATTGGAATCCTAATACCAAACTATTAGATCTGGCCGCGAAGCGGCATGACCGATTCACAGGGGATGCCGGAAGCACATTGGCGCATGACGTGGAAAATTTTTATCAATTATTGCGAGATAAAAAATGGCACGAAACATATGAACTGCGCGCAAAAGCTTACCGAGAAGACCGTTTGGAGTCCGATTATCTTGCAGAGGCGAAAAAAGCCGAAAAACTTTGGGGTTTGGTTAACTATGAAGTTCTTTCTGTTCAGTTTCAAAATTCTATTCCAGATGCAACGAATATAGACCAAGCAGTCCTCATTTGTAAATTCACCGAACTTCCAGACAATGAGGTTTCGTATTCTACAGTTTACTGGCATAAAGAGGATGGAGTTTGGAAATGTCTTTCAGCAGGTCCGGTCAAACTAGAAATTTTTGAAGGGTTAAGGCCGCCAGTCATTGATTGGCGATGATGAGTCAAATCTCCACGACCTGCTTGTATGCCGGCACGATGACTTCGGCTTTCGGTTTCATGGCGCGCAAGGTTTCCGCGCGGTTAGTCCCAGCAGAACAATATGAAAATAGCCCGGCGTTTCCAACGCCGGGAAAAAAACACCGCGCCAAACAAGTCCAGCAGCGACGGCTAAAAAATTTTATTCCGCGCCTTCGCGCTTTCGTTCCACGCCGAGTTTCTTTTCCAGTTCCGCCACGCGCTTGAGCAAATCGGGCAGATGCTGGATGGCTATGAGGACGCGCTTGGCCTGTTTATCGGGTTGCGCCGGAACGCCAAGCCATTTTTCGCCGTCGGGGATGTTGTGCATCACGCCGGCCCTGGAGGCAATTGTCACCCGGTTGCCGATCTTCAAATGGCTGGCGATTCCGACCTGCCCGCCCATCACGACATGATTCCCCACTTTCACGCTTCCCGCGATTCCGACCTGCGCGCACAGCAGGCAATGCTCGCCGATTTCCACGTTGTGCGCGATGTGGACGAGGTTGTCAATTTTTGTGCCCCTACTGATGACGGTCGGGCCGAGCGCGCCGCGGTCAATCGTCACGCCCGCGCCGATTTCGACGTCGTCACCGATGACCACGTTTCCGATCTGCGGAACCTTGCGGTGAACTCCGTCGTCCAAAACATAGCCGTAGCCGTCAGCGCCGATGACGGAACCGGCATGGATGCGGACGCGGCTGCCGATTTGCGCGCGCGGATAAATCGTGGCGTTCGGAAATAAATTCACGTCGTCGCCGAGTTGCGAATCGTCGCCGACAAAATTTCCGGCCTGCAAGACGGAACGCGCGCCGATCTTCACGCGCCAGCCGACGACGCAAAGAGGACCGACGTGCGCGGTCGGATCCACTTGCGCGGATTTTGCGACAACCGCCGTCGGATGAATTCCGGCGGCAAATTTTTGTTCTGGAAAAAACAAGGCGAGCGCCTTTGCAAAGGCAATCCGCGCGCTTGGGACGTGAATCAGGATTTTTTTGGACGATGAAAATTTTTTGTCGGCGATGATTGCGGTCGCGGCGCTTCGCTCGGCGCGGGCGAAATAATCCTCATTTTCGGCAAAAGTCAGGTCTCCGGTCTGCGCGGATTCGGCCGGCGCGAAGCTTTTCAGCGTGACATTGCCGTCGCCAACGACTTCGCCGCCAACGAGTTTTGCGATTTCTGTGCTTGTGAATGGCATTTGATTGACTTGTTTGCCGCGCCTCACTATAAAGGGTAACAATATACCTGTCACAACATAGCCTTTGGCGGGAGTTTGCCAGCGTGAGACCTGATTTTCAGTGGTGCTTTTTTGCTTCCTGTTTTTTCAAGTTGCTGGCTTGAAATTTAGCCAACTGTTTGTCCGATTCCTTTTTGCTGACTGACAGCACTTTCTGGACGGCTTGTTTGAAGTCGCCAAACGGAATCAGCGGAATATCGTCGGCTGACAGATGTTTTTTCCCGCTCATCGAATCATGTTACCGCTCTTTTCAAAATTTGCACGGCCTTCCCATAAAATTCGCCCTCTAACGCCGCGAGCGTATTGTGTTCAATATCTTCCCAATCACCAAGTTTGCTAGTCCATCTGCCGGACTTGGTTTGTCTCGCAACGTGAGTGGCGTCGCCTGTCGCGTTGGCGTAAATTGCAATTTTTTCAAATCCCTTTTCCGGCCTCGAATGTGGACATGGTGCAAATCCGCCATGTCGTTCGTAAAGTTTTACAAAACTTTTTACTTCCGGCCTTTTCGGAACATCTGTTGGCCAAAAATAACCGCTATCAGAATCAGGCGACCACCATTGCCCCGTCTCGCCGACGACCCATGCGAAGCAATTATAGTCCGGCGTTTCCACGCTGGTAATCTTGTATCCCTCTTTTCTGATTTTGGGAAACGATTCTTCTATGACGGCCACGCCCATTACAAATATCCTTTCGCGCCGCCCCATTTCAGCCACGAAGAAACAGCCTCTTTGAAATTGCTGCCGGATTTCGCGGCGTCCTCGCCGGAAATGGACTTCAACGCCCAAAGCCAATGCTCATGCTTTTTTTGAAGTTCTTTGAAAATGAGCGGCAACGCCGGTTTGCCCATGCCGATAATTCTTTGATAAGCGGGATGAATTGCTTTTTGAGAAACCACCGACAGCATTCCCGTTTCCTTGCGCCATTGATCTGCGAGTTGGCCGAATGTTTTTTCCAACTGTCCAACTGCGTCGCCTGACAAAGTATCAATCGTTTCGTCCATCAAACGACTCGCCGCCGTCCTTCGTGATTTAATCCACGCCTTAAGTTCGGGATCACGGTTGAGCTTAAATTCCGCAATTCTGGACGGTGTTATTTTTCTGCCATAATCAAATCTCCATCGCTCAAGCCGCGCAGTTGCCGCCGCAATAAAATAATCGTCCAGATCAACATTACTGCCAGCCAAATCTTCTCTAGGAATAAGTATCAGGCAATCATCGGTGACACCGCACGGCCACGTTTGCACAAACGCTTCTCCAATACTGCCAGTGCTTTGAACCGTGACAAAAGGCGGCGCAATCAAATTTGAAAAGTCAAAAAAACCATAGCATCCATTGTCAGATGCCGCCGAAGAAATAACGAGTGCCGCGCCTTTTTTCAAATTTGCCTTATTGTGGAGCGACCTTTGGCCATAAAAAATATTAAACAGTCCGCCGATGCAATTCAGGTCGTCAACGCCGTGCCGTCCGGGACTGCTGGACAATTCCCTATAAGATGTTGACTTTAATTCTCCGTCATCAAGAAGGCTTTTGAAAAAGGATAGATGCGGCGCATAATGAGCGTGAAAACCAACAAGGCTACGAATCAGCACGCCAATTTCTTTTTTTAATTCCTCTTTTGTATGCGCGGCAGACTTGATGTATTCCCCCGGATGCCAGCCCGTGCCACAAAGTTCTGCCACGCTGCAAAAACCGTCAATAGATTTTCCAGCGTGATAAGCCTTTACCGCTTGTGATAACTGTTCGCCAGCCTGCTCAATTCTGATATTTTTTTTCAGCTTAAAGCCGTCATTCTCAATCCGGCAAAAAAATGTGCTGGTATTCTTATTATGAGGAACGCCCTTTTCCAAAATTATGATTGAAGTGTTGTAAGTGGCGTATGGCTGAAAAAGTTCGGACGGAAGCGTTATCACTCCTTTCAAAGAATGATTACGCAAAGTCTTTATCCGCCAATTCTTTTTCTTTTGTGTTACCAGTTGTGAAGTGGGAACAACCATCGCCAAAGTCCCGCGTGTCGTCAGTGCTTCTAATCCACGATCAATAAATTTTTCCGGCGGATCGTCAGTTTTCTTGTGCGGGAACGGCGGGTTGCCGACTAGAATTGATGCTTTCCCAACCGGAAATGCGCGGCTGGTAAATACGTCGCCGCTGACAATTCCAGTTGTGCCGTCGCCGCGCAGAATCATGTTGGTCACGCAAAGCGCAGCCGTAATCGGCTCGCTTTCAAAACCAATAAGGTGAGATTCAACCAGTTTGCTGATTTGAGAATGTGTAAAGTGTTTGCCGTCCATCATTCGGGTCAGGGCTGCGATTAAAAAACCACCCGTCCCGCACGTCGGGTCAATCACCAAGTCAGATTTTCCGACTTCGCAAACATCAGTGATGAATTTTGTAATATGGCGAGGCGTGAAAATTTGTCCGATTGTATTGCCGCCGGTAAAACGAAAAAACGTCTCATATAACTGTCCCAAGTAATCGTGCGCGGCAGTAAGCGTTGTTACATTTAACATCCGCAGAATCCGGCAAATATATCCTGCCTGGGCTGCAAGTTTGGTGTTGGCCTCTGGAACAAGAATGCTATCAGCAATCCCCTGTTTTCCGGCATTCCTAAATGCGCTTTGGCAGGCTTTGTTAATATCAGAAAGAACAAATTGCGGGTCGGTGCGGATTTGTCCTTTGGTCTGCCAAAAGGCAAGCATGAATGCTCCAATGATAGCGGGTCTCAATTCGTCTTTGATTGTGGACTCGCGCAATATCCGGTTTATTTCTTCCCCACGCTTGGCGAGAACTTCATTGGATGGAATGCTTGGTTGAAGCTCAAACAATTTTCTGTCAGACAGCAAACGATTAGTTTCATCTGGCGTCGGAATCCATTGAATCGGATTTTCACGATATGCCACTGGACGCCAGCCACGCCCGCCGCGTTTGTTTATGCGAACTTCAATGTTGCTGGAATCATCCCCGGCAATTCCAGCCGCCAGCACGTCCATTTCATTTTCTGCAAATGCGTCGCCGTAAATGTCGGCTTCGTCAATTGCCAGTGTGATTTGATCCTCGCTCGCTTTTGTTTCGCCGACAATCAGCGGACGGATTGAAGAATCCACCACCAAAAAATCAGGATAGCCGTCACCCCCTTTTCCGGTTTTGCCCTTTCCTTTCAACGCCTCCAAAAGATGCGGGAAGTCTCGGTATTCATTTTTCCAGAGTAAATTTCCTTTTGGCGGCGGCGCAACATTCCATCCGCGAATCGTCAATAATTCTCGTGCAACATCTTCCGCTCTCGTTTCCGATGAACGCAATAAACGCATTATTTAGGTTTTTTTGCTGGCCGTCTGCCCCTAAACTGCCGCAAGTCACCCCTTCAATTTCCGTCAGGGTTGCCGCCAATTAGCTGCTTATACGTCAGCCGCCGTCCAGTAATTCCGCCTACCGCTTTCAGAAATCGTTCGCCGTCGTCGTCCTCACGATTGTTGAACCGGAATGCTTGCTCATCAAGATAACGAAACAAGTGGAACGGTTCAACGCTGACGTATGTTCCCTTAAAGCACCGCTTGAGCAAGCACCAAAAATTCTCCAATCCGTTTGTGTGGACATTGCCGCGAACATATTCCCGCGCATGGTCAATCGCTTGGTGAACATAATCCTTGCTCAATCCGTTGTATGACGGGAGCGCGTCGGTAAAAATTTGCGAACCGGTGGCGACGTGCTGGCGGATTTCAGATTGAAGGACGCCACGGCGAGCATGTTGAATATGTTTCAATTTCACCTTGCTGGCCTTGTCCAGTTTATTTCTTTCCAAAAGCCCCATGACAATCGCCTTGCCGACGCCACCAGTGCCGCGCCCGCGTTTGCGCTTTTTGTCAACGTGCATATTGCGGACTTTTCCGCCGATGTAAGTTTCATCCGCTTCAATTTCGCCCGATAATTTTTCAATCGTGCCGGATTGCAAAGCCAAGCGGATTCGCTGCACCAAAAACCATGCGCTCTTTTGTGTGATGCCCAAAGCGCGGCTCAATTCATGCGAACTGATTCCATTTTTTGCGCTGCCGACGAGCCACATTCCAAGCAACCATTTATCCAATCCGATAGGGCTATCTTCCATGACAGTTCCGACCTTGAATGAAAACTGGCGACGATTCGGGCAATCTTCGCACGTCCAAACTCTGCGCTTGGCGGTGAACGATACATGGACAGAACCGCAGCGCGGGCATTTCACGCCGTCCGGCCAGCGCATTTCAACGGCAAATTTTAGGGCGGTGTCGGCGTCGGCAAAATGCGCCGTGGCTTCTTTCAGCGTCTTCGGAAACTCGTTCGTATCTTTCATGCGCTCAATATCGCAGAAAGTCTATGTTGTGTCAAGTATATTATTACCCTATAAAGGGACGCGAATCCAGTTCAACCCTCAACTTTTATGGCGAAAACTTTTCGCGTCGGACTGATCGGCCACCGTTTCATGGGACGGGCGCACTCGAACGCCTGGCGGCAGGCGCCGAAATTCTTCCAACTCAAGGCCAACGTCGAACTGCATACGATTTGCGGGCGCAACGCCGCCGCCGTGCAGTCCGCCCGCGCGCAACTCGGCTGGCAGCACGCGACGACGGATTGGCGCGAAATCACCGAGTCGCCGCTGATTGACATCGTGGACATTTCCACGCCACCGAACCTGCACGCGGAAATGACTCTCGCCGCCGCGCACAACGGCAAGCACATTTTGTGCGAAAAAGTTTTTGCGATGAACGTCAAGGAGGCCGAGGCGATGCTCGCCGCCGCGCAAAAGGCGAAGGTCGCCCACATGGTCTGCCACAATTACCGGCGCATCCCGGCGATTGCGCTGGCGAAGAAACTCATTTCCGAAAGCGCGCTCGGCCGGATTTATCATTTCCGCGCCCGCTACGCGCAGGACTGGCTGTCCGACCCGGATTTTCCGATCAACTGACGGCTGCAAAAGGAGACGAGCGGCAGCGGCGTCCACAGCGACATCAATTCGCACATCATTGACCTCGGACGTTTTCTGGTCGGCGAATTTCAGGAAGTCTGCGGGCTGCTGAACACGTTTGTGCCGGAACGTCCGCTGGCGGATTCACCGGCCAAAGCGCCAAAGAAAATTGGCAAGGTCACCGCGCCGGATTCTGCGATGTTCATCGGGCGCATGGAAAACGGCGTGCTGGCGAACATGGAGGCGACGCGTTGCGCGACGGGCCGGAAGAACCACATTGAGATCGAAATCAACGGCAGCAAAGGCTCGATCTTTTTTGATTTCGAGGACATGAACCGTTTGAAATTTTACAACGGCGATGATCCGAAAGACAGGCAGGGCTTCCGCGACATCATCGTGACGGCGCGCGACGGCATCCATCCTTACGTCGGCAATTGGTGGCCGCCGGGACACGGGCTTGGTTACGAGCA
>DATCDZ010000090.1:0-2386 GCA_036510395.1 Verrucomicrobiia bacterium | reverse complement strand
GGCCGACGAATTTTTCCTGATGCGGCGTGAGCAAAACTTTCATGGCTCAAATCTAGCAGAAGACCGCAATCGGTCAACCATGCCTAAAAAGCATCGTCAGGCAAGAAACATGGTATTTCACAAAATCGCCAGCCGCGCGCATAGTCTGGCATATGAAAATTATTAGACGATCAAATGAACGGGGCCACGCCGAGCACGGCTGGCTGGACAGTTACCACACCTTCAGCTTCGCGGACTACTACGATCCGCAGTGGATGGGTTACCGCAGCTTGCGCGTGATCAACGACGACCTCGTGATGCCGGGCATGGGCTTTGGCACGCACCCGCACCGCGACATGGAAATTATTTCCTACGTTTTGAGCGGCGCGCTCGAGCACAAGGATTCGATGGGCAACGGCCGCGTCATCCGCGCGGGTGAATTTCAATACATGGCCGCCGGCACCGGCGTGCAGCACAGCGAATTCAATCCATCCAAGACGGAGCCGCTGCGCCTGTTGCAAATCTGGATTCAGCCGGACGTGAAAGGCGTGAAGCCGCGCTACGCAGAAAAGAATTTTGCAAATGCGCCGGCGGGAAAATTAAATCTCGTTGCGAGCAAGAGCGGGCGCGATGGTTCGATTGCGATTCATCAGGACGCGGATTTGTCGTTCGCGAAATTTGACGCCGGGCAGAAAGTCTCGCAACCACTTGCCAAAGGCCGGCACGTGTGGGTTCACGTTGTGGAAGGCGAAGTGGAATTGAACGGTGTCAAACTCACCGGCGGCGATGCCGTTGGCGCAAGCGGGGAAAATGTGCTAAACATCTCCGCGAGCAAACCGTCGCAAGTATTGTTGTTCGACTTGAACTGAACCGTGAGAAAAACATTGCAACTGCTGGCCGTGCTGGTGCTGGTGTCCGCCGGGGCGACCTGGCTGGCCACCGGCGCCAATCGCGGCTGGACCAAAACCAGCGTGATGGTCAAAACACTTGATCCGGTCACCGGCATCGAGGGCATTTCCTACGATAAAAAGTTTTTGCCGGGCGTGGATTTTTTTGGCGCTGCCTTTGGCGGCGCTGCGTTGCTCGCGGGCGCGTCGTTATTCTTTCGCAAATCAAAACCAAACAACCAGCAAAATAACCAATAAACACAATATGAAGCTGATACACATCATTCCGCTCGCCACATTGGCAACGGCGGTTTATGCCGCGTCGCAAACATTTGACTTCAAGGATCCGAAGGGCATGAACAACGCGATCTTCAAACTTGTCGCCCCGCTGGAATCCATCAATGGCAGCGCGAGCGGCATCAGCGGCACCGTTTTGTTTGACCCGGAAAACCCGGCGACAACGACAGGAAAAATCATTGTTGCAACAGAATCATTGATCGTGCCGAACCCGCTGCAGAAGGAACATATGCACAGCGCCACATGGCTCGACGCGGCCAAGTATCCGGAGATCACGTTTGAGGCAAAGTCGTTCGCCAATGTGAAGACCGAAACCAACGTCACCACCGCCGATGTCACCGGGACATTTACGTTGCACGGCGTCTCCAAAGAAATTACCGCGCCGGCCAGCCTCACCTATCTCAAGGACAAGCTGGGCGACCGCCTTCCGAATCTCAAGGGCGACCTGCTCGTGATCCGCGCCCATTTCAGCATCAACCGCGAGGATTTCAACATCCAGAAAGGCCAGAATCTGGACAAGGTTTCAACCAACATTGACCTGACGTTGAATATCGCCGGCGCGGCCATCGCAAAATAAAATCTGGCTGGCTGGCAGGCTCTGTGAAACATCACGGAGCTTCTTTCAACAATCCGTCCAAATCCAGCGTGCGCGTTAACATCGCAATTTCACCGCCCGGCGTGCGCGGCCATTTATCCTGCGGACGATCCCAATACAGTTCCACGCCGTTTCCGTCCGGGTCGCGCAGATAAAGCGCCTCGCTCACGCCGTGATCTGAAGCGCCGTCCAATTCAATTCCCGCAGCCACAAGTCGGCGCAGCGCATCCGCCAGCAACGCGCGCGTCGGATACAAGATCGCCAGGTGATAAAGTCCCGTGCTGCGCGGCGGCGGAGACAAACCGCCCGCGCTTTCCCAAGTGTTCAATCCGATGTGATGATGATAACCGCCCGCCGAAACGAAGGCCGCGCTTGAACCGAAACGTTGCTGCAATTCAAAACCGAGGACGCCGCAATAAAATTTCAGTGCGCGCTCCAAATCCGCCACTTTCAAATGAATGTGGCCGATGCGGACGCCAGAATCAATTGGAACAGAATTTTGAGTCATGATTATTTGTAATCGTTTTTGGTATCATCGCGCCATGCAAAAGTTGGGCATTGTTAATCCGGTGGGCGAGCGTCCTCGCGAGCCGAAAAATCAAGTGAGTTCCGGCTCGCGAGGACGCTC
>DATCDZ010000089.1:0-12274 GCA_036510395.1 Verrucomicrobiia bacterium | reverse complement strand
TGACGGAAGCGCGGGTGGTGGTGGGTGACTTCCGGAAGAAATACAACCAAGTGAGGCCGCACAGCCGGCTGGGCTACGAAAGTCCGGCGGTTTTTGCGGCGCGGAATTGTCCATCCCCAGCTCCGGTCGGGCTTCGCCCTCTCTACGCTGGGGATGGACAAAGAACAAACAAAAACATAAACTCAACCATGTCCCAAGACTAACTCATGGACTGGACCAGAAAAGTGAACCCGGTCACAAGCTCGCTATTCACGAAGGCGGGTTCGCTTTTGGCAAAAGCAGGTCGGCGGCTGGCGGCAACGGTGCGGGCGATTGGAGCGATCCCGTTTCGGACATGGCGATATAATTCAATTCGTTTCCATTCACGCAGCCGGATCGAGAAATCGTTCCGGCTGATTTGTTTATTTTGGCAACGCCACTTCCTCTTCCTCGCGCAATTTCGCGCTGTGATAACGCGCCGCGAAATAAGAGCCGACGACGAGAACCAATGCGATCGCCTGCGCCGCCAGCGTCTGCACGGTCGGAAAAATGGAGAACCACACGGCCGCCCACGCCGGAATCTTGTCCGCGAGCCAGCCGATCTGCGTCGTGCGGATCCATCCGGCCTGCTGCATCTCGGAAGCCTGTTCGCCGACCATCACCAGCAGAACCACGCCGAGCAGGACGCCGGTGAACACGAGCATTTTGCGATACGGCAATTTTTTGTGCGCCACAAATGTCAGCGCCGCGACGATGCCGGTGAAGAACAGTCCGAGTAACGAGCCGGCCAGGACAATTTTGCCGCCCATTTGCAGGTAATACGTTTGCAGGAACAGCACCACCTCAAAGCCTTCGCGGTAAAGCGACGCAAAACCGAGGAGCACCAGTCCCCACGTCAAACGTCGCTTTGAGATTTCGGATTCGCGCGCGCTCGTCAGCAGTTTCTTTTTGTTGCGGTTGTGCATCGCAATCCAGCCGCCCCAATAAACCTTGTGAAAAAACCAGTTCATCACCACAAGCAGAACGACCACCGCGAGCAGTCCCGTCGCCGCCTGCAAGTTCAGCGCGGAAACGCCCTGTCCCAGGCTCGTGACAATTCCGACCGCGACGAACCACGTTATCAACGTCGCAAAAAACGCCACGAACGCGCCCGCGACAACCGGCTTGCGATGCGATTGTTTCTCGCCCGTCATGCTCGCGATGATTGCCGCGAGAACAAGGATGGATTCCAAGCCTTCGCGGAAAACAAGAACCCCGATGTCCAGCGCAGCCGATGCCGGACTCATGTTCGGCGTCGGATTCGGATTGCCGCCGGCGGTAATCCCCTGCCAGATCAAAACACCGGCGATGAGAATTGCGGCTGAAATTAAAAAGATGCGAAAGACCAGGCGCAGCGGTTTTGTCGCGGAAGTTTGCGTCGTGCCGGACATCAGGTTTTTCAACTGCCGGACGGGCAGCGCGAGCGGCGCGACAAGGATTGCCTCGGCGAGTTCCGCGTTCAAATCCAGTTTCGCGTCGCAGACTTCGCAGACGAAATTGGCGTCGCGGCTCAAGAGCTTCATTTCCTGCTCCTCGCAGATGCCGAGCGAGCGCAGTTGCGCGCGGACTTCCGGCGACGCGGCGAACGATTTGATGCAGACCGTCGCGCCGACCGGCACGCGGCTCAACGGGCAGACTTCCGCGCCCGCGCAGCCGCCTTTGGAGATTTCAGGTGAATTGACCGGCTTCTTCACAGCCACGCAGGATAGGCCAGCACCAGCGCCGGGGCAAGATGGTTTTTGAAAAGGCGCCGGAAACATACGTCAGTTCTTCGAGCCATGATTTTCCCGCGCGAAACAGGTTTGATTCTTCCCGTTAAATTCTGCATTCTGCGTTGCCGTGAACATTTCAGAACATCGCAAGGCGATTGACAAGCTGGACGCGCACATCGTCCGGCTGCTCAACGACCGCACGCGCCATGTCCTCGCCATCGGCGACATCAAGCTCGCGGCGGGCGAGGAGATTTACGCGCCGCATCGCGAACGCGCCGTGTTCGAGCGCGTCTGTAAATCCAACGCCGGACCGATGACCGACGAGCAGTTGCGCGCGATCTACCGCGAGATCATGTCCAGCGCGCTCGCGCTCGAAAAGACGATGACCATCGCGTATCTCGGACCGGAGGCGACGTTCACGCATCAGGCGGCGATCCGGCGGTTCGGTTCGAGCCTGCGCTATGCGTCGCAAAAAACCATCGCGGACGTTTTCACCGAGGTCGCCAAAAACCGCGCGGATTACGGCGTCGTGCCCGTGGAAAATTCCACCGAAGGCGTCGTCACGCACACGCTCGACATGTTCGTGGACAGCGATCTGAAAATCGTTTCGCAGATCGTTTTGCCGATTCAATACTGTCTGGCGGGAAATTGTAGCAGTCTGAAAAATATCAAGCGTCTGCACGTTCATCCACAAGCGCTCGCTCAATGCCGTAATTGGGTGCAACAAAATTTGCCCAATGTTGAAATTCTGGAGACTTCATCCAATGCCCGCTCGGCTGAATTAGCTGCACATCCGTTCGTAAATCAAAAAAATTCAAACTTCCGTGGAAAAGTTGCTGCAATAACCGGCTTTCTTGCGGCGGAAAAATACAAATTGCAAATCCTGGAGCAGGACATCCAAGACAACGCCGCGAACGCGACGCGCTTTCTCGTGCTCGGCCGCCAATGCAGTCCGCCGACGGGCGACGACCGCACGAGTTTGATGGTGAGCGTTTCCGACAAAGTCGGCGCGCTGCACGAAGCCATCGCCGCGTTCCGCAAATTCAGGATCAACCTGACGAAGATCGAATCGCGTCCGAGCAAGCGCAAGGCGTGGGAATATTTTTTCTTCATTGATTGCGACGGCCACGCGCAGGACAAAAAAGTTGCGAAGGCAATCCAACAACTTGGCAAACATTGCAATTTCGTGAAAGTGCTTGGCTCTTATCCAAACACGGAATAGTTTAACCGGCAGTTTTATGTCAGCCGAAGCGACCGCCAACGAGTTTTTCATCTGGGGAGTTGACCTTGCCGTCTACGGCCCGGTTGAACTATCCACGCTCGTTGAGTGGATCAAGGACGGTCGCGTGCTGGCGGAAACGTGGGTCTTCACCGGCAGCACCGGAAGCTGGCTGCGCGCGTCGGAAATCCCTGAACTTGTTAAACTCAAGGTGTTTCTTGAGCCGATATCGGCGACGGAATTTGCCACGACCGTTTCGTCAGCAGGCATCAAGCCCGGCTCGTTGCGGCGGATAAAAATCCTGGCGGGCCTGAACGACGCACAACTCGCGCATCTGGCGCAGTTCATGGAAATGGAACGCGTGCCGCAATGGGCGGTGGTCGTCAAGCAGGGCGATCCCGGCGACGCGATGTATCTCATCATTGACGGCGAACTGCGCGCACGGATAACGAGCGACAGCAAAGAGACGATTCTGGCGACGTTTGGGCCGGGAGATTTTTTCGGCGACATGGCGCTCTTCGACAACGGACCGCGTTCGGCGGACGTGGTCGCCAACAAGGAAAGCACCGTGCTGAAGCTTACCACGATTTCATTCGGGCGATTGATGAAGGATGCGCCCGACCTGGCCGCGCCATTTCTGCAATCCACCGTCAAAACGCTCTCCGCGCGCATTCGCGCCGACAACAAACGTCTTGACCGGCTCACGCAGCAATTTTCCGCCAGCCGGTAAATCGAGCGCGAAGAAATCCGCTTCTTGGTTGAAACAAAAATAATTTCCGGCATTCTCAATCCCGTGAATCATCTCGCCAAAGCCCGTGAAGTGTTCGACATCGAACTGGCCGCGCTCAAAAAAGTGCGCGCACTGCTCGATGCTTCATTTGATGATGCGGTTGAGACAATTGTCGAAGCCATTAAACGGCGCGGAAAAATAATCATCGTCGGCATCGGAAAATCCGGCAACGTCGGGCAAAAAATCGCAGCGACTTTGACCAGCACCGGCTCGACCAGCGTTGTGTTGAGCAGTGTTGACGCGCTGCATGGGGACGTTGGAATCGTCAATGACGGCGATGTGATTCTCGCATTGAGCTATTCCGGCGAGTCGGAGGAATTGCTGAATTTATTGCCCGCGCTCAAAAGATTTTCCGTCAAAATAATTTCCTTCACCGGCAATTTGAAATCATCGCTCGCGAAACACAGCGACGTTTCGCTCAACGTCAAAGTGCCCAAGGAAGCCTGCCCGTTCAACCTTGCGCCGACGAGCAGCACGACGGCGATGCTCGTGATGGGCGACGCGCTGGCGATGGCGGTCTTGCAGGCGCGCGGTTTCAAGCAAAAAGATTTTGCAAAGTTTCATCCGAGCGGCGCGATCGGCCGCGCGATGCTCCTGCGCGCCGGCGACATCATGCGCACGGGAAACCGCAACGCCATTGCGGATGAAAATCTTTCGGTCAAAGAAGCGCTGCTCGTGATGACGCACGCCAAGTCCGGCAGTTTGAGCGTTGTCAATTCGCGCGGAAAACTTTCAGGCGTTTTCACGGACGGCGATTTTCGCCGTCACATGGCTTCGGACGAAAATCTTTTGTCGGCGCCTTTGAAAAAAGTGATGACGCCGAAACCGATTTGCATTTGTGAAAACTCGCTGGCGGTCGAAGCCTTGAAAATTTTCAACGAGCGGAACATTGACGATTTGATCGTCGTGAATTCCAGACGCGAGCCGGTCGGTTTGGTGGATTCGCAGGACTTGCCGAAATTGAAAATCGTGTAGCAGCGGCTGTCAATTCGCTCATTTTTTGGGCTGGAGCCGATTTACACCGGCTGCCTTGCTGCAAACTTCAAGTAAATCACCTTCAAATATTCCGCTTCCTTGAAGTTGGCCGGATGATCCGGCGGATGTCCTGAAACTTTAATTTCGGAAAGTTTTCTTCCCGACTTCGCCGCCGCGCACCGCGCCGCGTCAAAAAATTCCGCCGTCGAAACATGCGCGGAACATGACCCGGCCACGAGAATGCCGTCACCCGCCAATTTGTTTATGCCGAGCGAATTCAGCCTTTCATAGGCGTGGATTGCGCCTTCGCGCTCCGCCGCGCGTTTGGCAAGCGAAGGCGGATCGAGAATGATCAAATCAAATTTATCTTCGCCGGAAGCGAGCCAATCAAACGCGTTCGCCTGCACGGTTTCGTGCCGGCACGCCGCCACGCCGGGATAGCTTTTGTTCAGCGCATAATTCCGTTTTGCCGATTCCAAGGCATGCGCGCTGATGTCCAGATCCGTCACGGATTTCGCGCCGCCGCGAGCGGCATAGACCGAGAAGCCGCCGGAAAAACTGAACGCGTTGAGAACTTTTTTTCCGCGCGAAAGTTTTTCAACTTCGACGCGGTTCTCGCGCTGGTCGAGAAAAAATCCGGTCTTTTGTCCGCGCAAAACATCGGCTTCAAAACGGATTCCGCTCTCGGAAAAAATAACCGGCGCGTTGGGCGCCGGGCCGAAAGGGACTTGCCCGTCGCGCCGCTGAAATCGTTTTTCCGCGATGGACTGGATGTTCCGGCTCAAACGGAGGATGATTCGTTCGCAAGGAATTTTCTCTTTGAACAGTCCGAGGATTTCATCCAGTCGCGGCATCCACGCGGCGGTGTAGATTTTCAGCACGAGCGTGGAATCATATTTATCCAGAACCAATCCCGGCCAGCCGTCGCTTTCGCCGTGGATCAGGCGGTAGCCGGTCGTTTGTGCATCAAACAAATTGCGGCGGATTGAGAGTGATTGTTCCAACCGCGCCTGCCACCACGCAGAATCAATGGTTTGCGGCCTGCCCGCGTGCAAAATGCGGACGCGGATGGGCGAATCAGGATCGAACAAACCGACGGCGAGAAATTTATCTTTGCGGTCGTAGATGACGGCGAGTTCGCCAAGTTGTCCGGCGCGATTTGATTCGTGGATGCTGCCGGCAAAAAGCCACGGATGCCCGGAGCGCACGATGGTTTCCGCCGCCGCCGTGATGTGCAGCCGCAAGCGGGTTGCCGCAGTCGGATGTGCGGCGGACGGGTTCATTCCAAACCGCAATTTTTTCGCGCGCGTTTCAAAACGGTTTGCGCCAATGCTCGTGCTTTCGTTGCGCCATCGGCGAGAACTTTATGGACGTAATCGAGATTTGCGGCGAGTCCGGCGCGCTTCTTTCGTGCGTCGGCAAAATAATTCCAATAATTCTCAAACAACGCTTTCTTCAAATCGCCGTAGCCGAGGCCGCCGGCGCGCAGTTTGTCTTCAAATTCTTTTCCAACATTTTCCGGCGCAACCAGTTTCAAAAGTTGAATCGCCAGATTTTTGTCCGCGTCGGGCTTCGGCTCGGCTGGCGTGCGTGAGTCCATGACGATTCCCATCATTTTTTTCTTCAAAGATTTTTCATCGCCGAAGATTTCAATCGTGTTGCCGTAGCTCTTGCTCATTTTCTGACCGTCCACGCCCGGCACGACGGCGACTTCATCGCGGATTTGCGGTTCGGGAATCACGAAGGTCTCGCCATATTGCTCGTTGAACTTGGCGGCGATGTCGCGCGTCATTTCGACGTGCTGCTTCTGGTCGCGGCCAACGGGCACGACGTTGGAATCATAAATCAAAATGTCCGCCGCCATCAGCACTGGATACGCGAACAAGCCATGGCTCGGAGAAATTCCCTTCGCCACTTTGTCTTTGTAACTATGCGCACGTTCGAGAAGTCCCATCGGCGTGACAGTCGAAAGCAGCCACGCCAGTTCCGTGACTTCCGGCACGTCGGACTGCTTGAAGAAGACGGATTTGTTTGGGTCAAGGCCGCAGGCAAGAAAATCCAGCGCCACGTCCAAAGAATTTTTCCGCCGTTCATCCGCGTCGAACAGCGAGGTCATCGAATGATAATCGGCGATGAAATAAAACGCCCCGCCTTTTTCCTGAAGTTCGATGGCCGGGCGCATCATCCCGAAATAATTTCCGAGGTGCAGCGCGCCGCTGGGCTGGATGCCTGATAAAATTCGCATGAGGAAAAGTTACCGGTGAACTGGGAAAACTGAAAGGCAGATGGTGTTTAGACAATTTTGCCACCACCTGAAAATCTGCTGCGCAAAATTTTCATCACCACCAGAACTCGGGCGAACCTCCTACAGGATCGGTTCGAGGAAGCATAAATTGGAATTTTCGCCACTCAACATGACCGTCCAACATTCCCAAATTGCCGCCGGTAGGGAAATTTTTTTGATCCAGATGACTGGTTTTATGGCCCGGCCACCCTTGAGGGGTATATCCGCCCGGGATTTTAATCCATTGATATCCGCGCTCTTGAGAAACGACGTTTTGACCTGGCAAAGAAAGACAAACGTCTGCCAGCAAAACGCGGTCTGAAGTTGAAACTGTTCCAAGTGTCTTGATGCCCTGCCCTAGCATATTCAGATTTTGATTTGTGGGATCAACGCTTGCAACGCCCGGATACGTGAAGGCAAAACCAGCGACTCGAATGGCACCATTAAAATTCCAAAGACCATTCGCGTTTTGCGCCGGATTCGCCGGACAATAAAAAGTGTTGCGAGTGGCCCCACTGGAAAGCATCAAAGCAGCGACATTGAGTGGAACATCCCAAGCCCAGTTGCCAGCAGTCATCTGGGGTAATTTACTGTTGAAATCATTGGCATATATTGTCGTTGTAAGCGCCATTTCCTTTACATTGTTCATACATTGAGCGCGAACAGCCTTTACTTTGGCCGCCGCCAGCGCCGGCAGCAGCATGGCCGCCAGAATGGCGATGATGGCGATGACGACAAGCAGTTCAATCAGTGTGAACGCGCCGCGACGTGCCGGAGCTTGCCGTCCGAAGCGGGCGGGATCATTTGACAATGGAGTTTTCATAATTTAGATCAGGACACAACTTACCAATCTTGCCGTTCAAAGCGTGATACAAATGCTGTGAAACACAATCTACACAAATTGAAGAAAATGTCCAGCACCAAAAAATTGGACTCGAGTTTCGCAAACAAGGCGTTGTCAGACCGCCATTTTCATTGCACGAAGAAAAGCGGGACATTGGCTGAAGCGTGAATCTCCTCGCGAAAAAACTCGCCGAGTCCGCCCGCGCAATTCATTTTCTCCGCGTGCATCTGTCCCATTTGCGACTCCGTGACTTCCGCAACTATGCGCGGCTGGACGCGGATTTCGCGCCCGGCTTCCACCTGCTGCTCGGCGACAACGCGCAGGGCAAGACGAACATCCTCGAGGCGGTTTATCTCATGGCCACGCTGCGGTCGTTCCGCGGCGTCGGCGGCGCGCAGATGATCCGGCACGGAGCGAAGGGTTATTTCGTCGGCGGTCATGTCGTTGCGCAGGGCGAACGCGAAATCAAAATGTATTGGTCCGCGCGCGAACGGAACCTCTCGCTCGACGGCCAGCCGGTGAAAAAACTCGCGGATTATTTCGGCGCGCTGCGGACGGTCGTTTTTTGCACGGAAGATTTGCAACTCGTCAAGGGCGCGGCGCGCGCGCGGCGAAGATTTCTCGATTTGCTGCTCGCGCAGACGCAGCCGGGTTACCTGTCGCTGCTTCAGCGTTACATGCACACCGTCCGCGCGCGAAACGCTTTGCTCAAGCAACGCTCCAGCGATGAAGTCGCGCTGGAAAGTTTTTCCGTCGAACTGGTGAAGCTTGGAAACGAAATCATCCGCGCCCGGCGCGAACTCGTTCCGAAGTTTTCTCCGCTCGCGCGGCTCGCGTATCGGCGCATTTCCAACGACGCGGAGGAACTGCGCATCGAATACCAGCCGGGCGTGAAAAATGATTTTGCCGTGGAACTCGCGCAGTCGCGGGCGCGGGAGCGGACGTTTCGCGCCACGCTCGTCGGGCCGCACCGCGACGACGTGCAACTTTTGCTCAACGAAAAATCAGCCGCCCAGTTCGGCAGCGAAGGACAGAAACGCACGCTGGCGATTGCCTTGAAAATGGCGCAGGCGGAATTTCTCGCGGGCATCCACGGGTCGCCGCCGGTTTTACTGATTGACGACGTGATGGGCGAACTGGACGTGAAGCGGCGCAGCGGGTTTCTGCCATTGCTCGAACACGCGCACAAAACCAGCGGCCAGGTTTTTATGACCGCGACGGAAGAAAACTGGCCGCGCGAACTGGGAAAAGATTTGCAGCGGTGGGACGTGAAAACAGGAACGCTGGAAAAGATTTGACCGCCAAGACGCCGTGGTTGCGAGAATTTATATTTGTGTTCTTGGCGGATATTTATCCGATGTAGCGGATTTTTCCAGGCGGCCAAATTTCGGCAGTGTCCTAATCGTAATCCTGCTCTTAATCATAATCGTTGAGTCAGAGAGATTAAGATTACGATGACGATTAAGATTAGGACACCACCCAAATTTCCTGTTGCCAGTCGCGCTCATTGGAGTATTTTATGAATGTCGCTTGACATAAAAGATGTTTCGCCGGCAGCAGCAGATTATTTTATGAAAAAAATGTCACCTCAAAACCAGCCGAGCCGAAAAGGTTTCACATTGATTGAACTTCTGGTCGTCATCGCCATCATTGCCATTTTGGCGGCGATGCTTTTGCCGGCCCTGGAGGCGGCCAAAAGTCGCGCCTTTGCCGCCACTGACATCGATAATTGCAAGGAAACAATGCTTGCGACGGCAATGTATGCCAATGACAACACCGATCACCTGCCCGCGCCCGGATGGCTGACGACTGCGGATTGTTGGATTGCAGCCGCCAATCTGCCAGTCCAGACCGGCCACACCAAGCAGAATTTTCAACAAATGTATGACGTGCAAGTAAGCTGGTTCACCGGCAAACAAGCGTCATGGCCCTCAAGCCCGACCCCGACCCATTCTGGCCAGCTTTATCAATATCTCAAAAATCCAAAGATATTCCTTTGTCCGCAGGATGTGGTGAATGCTGCTTATTTGTTGAGATCCCAACTCATCAGCAGCTATGTCTGGAATGGTGCTGTTGTGGGATACCAAAATGGCCAGGTTCCATACAAAATAACCAGCTTCAAACCGACAAACATTCTACAGTGGGAGAACGACGAAAAAAACACTGCGGCTGGCGAATGGAACGATTTTTCAAATTTTCCGTTGGAAGGCAACAATCCGACGTTTTCCCATCGGCATGGAAAAGCCGCCCAAGTTGGCAGAATAGATGGCGGCGCTGCTCGCATACCTTATCTCGAAATGGTGTCTTGGGCCGATGCTACCACAGTGGCGAACGATATTTGGTGTAGTCCGGCTACCACCACCGGCCATTGAGCGCATGGTTTTCCATCGGGCAATATTTGAGGGTCTTAAGTAAATAATAAATAATAATTGCAAGGTCGGCAAGGTGTAGTTGATGTGAAAGGCGGCAAAAAGGCCACCGACAAATTGACCATTTTTCCAGAACACGAAACGATCGCCGTTCGACGCCGAAATCGCTTCAGCCAGTGACGCTGCCGCCGTTGTTGCTTTCGATCTCCACAGGCCATGTGAGAGTCGCGCACATCTCTTATATGATGCTCGTCATATTCCTGGCGAGTTTGCGTTTCTGTAAATTTTATCTCAATCAGCCAAGTTCAGCGGATTAAATTTTTTTTGACCGAATGTGTGTCTGGATTCTCAACTTCAGGAAATTGTGTTGGCCGGCCCGCAGACAAATGTTTTGCAGATCAGGGCGCATATGTTTGTAACAACTAAACTATTTTGGAACACGCAGGCTCAAGTTATGCTTGACGAATTTTTTCCCCGAACGATTTGCTTGCGGATGCGTCGCAAAAAAATTGCATTTCTTTTGGCAAATGAAGTCTTCACAGATTCTCTTTGCTGTTTCCTCGAAACAAGCCAGACGACGCCGGGACATAGCATTAAGACATGAGAACTAAATTGATCGTTATCTTCGCATTGATTGCAGGCAACTTTGTTTGCGTTGCCCAAACCAATCAGCCTTCCTCGACCCATCAGCCCGGCAGCGACGCCAAGCCGGCTTCGTCAAACGTGCCGGGGAGCCAATTTCCAAAAATTGACTCGGACCGGCGCGCTTACTTCCGCATCACGGCACCTGACGCGACCCGTGTTTCTGTCGGGCTGCCCGGTGGCCGTAATATGACGAAAGGGGCCGATGGCGTCTGGACTGTGACCACAGATCCGCTCGCGCCGGGATTTCACTATTATACGATCACGATTGATGGTGTCTCGGTGGCCGACCCGGCAAGTGAAAGTTACTTCGGCACTGACAAGAGGAGCAGCGGCATCGAAGTGCCGTCGCCCGATGAGGATTTTTACCTGCCCAGGGCCGTGCCGCACGGCGACATCCGGGAGGATTATTTTTTCTCCAAGACCACCGGCAAAATCCGGCGATGTTTTGTCTATACGCCGCCGGGTTACGACCAGCACCGCTTCACGCATTATCCGGTGCTTTACTTGCAGCACGGGATGGGAGAGGACGCCACCGGCTGGCCCGCACAAGGCCGCGTGAATTTCATTCTGGACAACCTCATCGCCGAGGGCAAAGCCAAGCCGATGTTGATAGTGATGGCTGACGGCGACATCACTCCGGGCAGGATGGGCGGTCCGGGAAGAGGCGGGTTTGGTGGCAGAGGCGGATTTGGCGGTCGCCGAAGCGGGCCGCAGCAGCAAACCAACGCGCCGGCGGCAAACACAAACAATCCAACTGGAGCCGCTGGGTTTGGCGGTCGTGGATTTGGCGGCCCTCGTGGCGGCGGCGGTTTTGGAGAAGGCGGCGGCGGGCAGTTTTGGGACGCCTTCACGCCTATTCTGATTAACGATATCATACCGATGGTTGATGCAACTTATCGCACGATTCCCAACCGCGACCACCGGGCGATGGCCGGCCTTTCGCTCGGCGGCACGCAGACATGGGAAATCACGCAATCGCATCTCAACCTCTTTGCTTATATTGGGTCGTTCAGCGCGCCGTTTGGTTATCCGCAAGTTCCGGGCGGATTCAATGGATTGTTGGGCGACCCGGCGGCTTTCGCCAAGCAAGTCAAAGTGCTCTTCGTCAGCTACGGCACCGCCGGAGACCTGGCCGCTGGCGGAAGCCAGTCGTTCCACCAAGCGCTGGAGCATGCCGGCATCAAGCACGTTTATTACGAATCGCCGGGCACGGCCCACGAATGGCTGACTTGGCGGCGAAGCTTGCACGAATTTGCGCCCTTACTCTTTCAATCCAAGCAAACCAGCAACTGATAAATGCAAAAACGGAGAACAACCATGAAGACCATAACAATCATTGCACTCGCTCTGACTGCGGGCAGTCTCGCTGTCTTTGCCCAAACCAATTCACCTTCCACCGGCCAGCCGCTGGAGGATTT
>DATCDZ010000088.1:0-11138 GCA_036510395.1 Verrucomicrobiia bacterium | reverse complement strand
GCGGCGCGGCAGGCGCGATTGTATTCTTCGTAGGCGGCCACCAACGTATCAAAGGCGCGCAACAGAAATGAACCAGAACCCATCGCGGGGTCGAGCACTTTGATTTCTCGCAGTTCAAGAATTTTTGCGGACGCGCCCTTGTAATTTTTATAGCCAAGCAACGTGAGCGCTTCGGCAAGGATGGGCTTGATTTTTTCGCCGAGCGTGTGCGTGACGATATAATCCACGACGTATTGCGGCGTGTAATAAATGCCTTCTTTCTTGCGCAATTCGTCGGTGTCTTCAATGACGATGCGTCCGCCGCTTTGAAATAATTTGTGCGCAAGAAAGCGTTCATAGACCGCGCCCATCACGTCCTGCGACATTTTGCTGAAGTCGTAAAGATAGAGATGGCGAAAGGGAAACATTTCGCCCTGGCCGATGGCGATGCCGGATTGCGCGGCGAGGTCGGCATGAAGCGGTTCGTGGCCGATGACGGCGGCGAGCGCTTCATTGTCAATTTTCAGTTCGTCGCAGAGCAGCGGTTGTTGGAACAGCTCGGTGTTGAACTTGAATTTGATTTCACTGAAAAGCGATTCGCGAAGATATTCGGCAAACGTTTTTCCGGGAAAGCTTCCGAACTGGTCGTCGTAATGGGCATAGGCGCGGGCGAGTTTGTTATTGTCGAGCAGGCGATGCGTTTCCAACATCCTTGAAAAAATAAAACGGTCGAGCAATTGCTGGCTGGCGAGAGTGATCTCATCAAGCGGACGCTTTTGATTTTGGAGCGCAAATCCGTTGGCGATGATGAGCCGCCAGCGTTTGAGATCCGCGAGAAAACGTTTGTCCAAATCGGCTTTGTGACTTTGCTCGTAAAGATCGTCAATGACGCCGGCTTCAACATTTTCGAGCGCGAGCAGTTCCCAAAGTTTTTCGCGCTGCGGAATGAGTTCGTTGAGCTTGAAGGAGAACGAGGGCTTTTCTTCCGTCACGCGGATGAAATGCCATTCTTTGAAGTTGGTCACCACCAGCCAGGTGACCGGCTGTTCCATTTGCGCCTGTTCGGGACTGACGCGGTAATTCCGCAGATAGCCAAGCACCTGCTGCTTGTGTCCGGCAAACAAGCCGGTTGAAACGTCAATCAGGCTTTTGGCTTCGATGAAAAGAAGCGGGCGGTCCGATTTCAACAGATAATCCACTTGATCGCCGACGATTTTGAATTCGGGAACAATGTTGGCATCTTCGTAGCCCAGTGAATGAAGCAGCGGACGAATGAGTTGATGCTTGGTGGTTTCTTCCGGCGCGGCCTTGTCGAAAGCGGTCGTGGGAAAATTCTTCGCGAGTGCGACGAGTTCGGCAAGTCTGGCGAAGAATCTTTCTTTTCCGGTTTCAGGCACGGCGGAAAGTTTGCGCGTAAAATCTGGCGGCGTCAATCCGTGTTCACATATTGCATGAAAACAAAAAAC
The DNA here is from genome assembly GCA_036510395.1 of Verrucomicrobiia bacterium. Classification (GTDB taxonomy): domain Bacteria; phylum Verrucomicrobiota; class Verrucomicrobiia; order Limisphaerales; family UBA11358; genus UBA11358. The sequence continues at coordinate 9,693 of DATCDZ010000088.1, read as the reverse complement.
CGGAACTTTTCAGTCCCGGCTTCAAAAATATTTCACGGAAAATTACCAGCGGAAATGTGCAAACGCCTTGTTGGCCTGGGCCATCTTGTGGACTTCGTCGCGTTTGCGGATCGCGTTCCCCTGCCCTTGATAGGCTTCGAGGATTTCCGTCGCGAGCGCGGCTTTCATCGGAGTGCCTTTCCGGGCGTCCGCGAAATCCACGATCCAGCGCAACGCGAGCGCGGCCTGGCGGTCGCTGGGGATCTCCAGCGGCACCTGATAGGTGGCCCCGCCGACGCGGCGCGGCTTGGTCTCGATGCGCGGCTTGGCATTGTCCACCGCGCGCTGCAAAATCTCGATCGGGTTGCTCGCCGGATTTTTTTCCGAGATGCTGTCGAACGCGCCATAGACGATGCGTTGCGCGGTGCTTTTCTTGCCGCCCTGCATGATGGTGTTCACCAAGCGCGCAACCAGGGCGCTCTGGAATTTTCCATCTTTGGCTACTTCCCGTCTGGTTGCTTGTCGTCTGCGTGACATGAATTCGTTAAATCGTTGAAAAGTTAAATCGTTGAATCGGGGAAATTATTTCGCTGGCGCGGCGGCCTTGGCTTCTTTCGGCCGTTTTACGCCGTATTTTGAGCGGCTCACGCGGCGTTTTTCGACGCCGGCGGCGTCAAGCGTCCCGCGCACGATGTGATAACGCACGCCGGGCAAATCCTTCACCTTGCCGCCGCGAATGAGCACGATGGAGTGTTCCTGCAAATTATGTCCCTCGTCGGGAATGTAGGCGATGATCTCGTGGCCGTTCGTCAGGCGGACCTTGGCCACTTTGCGCATGGCGGAGTTTGGTTTCTTGGGCGTGCGGGTCATCACCTGGATGCATACGCCGCGCCGGAACGGCGAATTTTGCAAGGCGGGCGACTTGGACTTATACTTCACCTTGCGGCGGCCTTGGCGAACGAGCTGGTTGATTGTCGGCATTTTCTTAAAATTGGAGCGCGGAATATATCAAATAAATTGATGGTTGCAACAAGTATTTGAACATTCCGCCATTGTGTTGTTACGCGAGCAAAGGATTTTCCTCCGCGACGGTTTCCGGTTCTTCCACTTCAGGTTCGTCGGGAACCTCGACGAGCGCCTTGATCGTCGCCTTGCGGTGATAATCAAAACCGGTTCCCGCCGGGATGATGTGACCCATGATGACGTTTTCCTTGAACCCGCGCAGCGAATCAATCTTGGAACGCGTGGCCGCCTCGGTGAGGACGCGGGTGGTGTCCTGGAAGCTCGCGGCGCTCAGGAAGCTGTCCGTCTCCAGCGACGCCTTGGTGATGCCGAGCAGCACGGGCGAGGCTTCGGCGGGTTTGCCGCCCTTCTTCTCGACGCGCTCGTTCTCTTCCTCGAAAGCAAGCCGGTCAATCTGCTCGCCCCAGAGGAATTCGGTGTCGCCCGGTTCGGTGATGCGGACCTTGCGCAACATCTGCCGCACGATAATTTCAATATGCTTGTCATTGATGGTCACGCCCTGCAGACGATAAACTTCCTGCACTTCGCCGACCAAATGCTCCTGCAATTCCTGCGGTCCGCAGACTTCGAGGATTTCGTGCGGATCCATCGGGCCTTCGGTCAACTGCTGGCCTTTCTTCACCATGTCGCCCTTGAAAACGATGACGTGCTTGCCAATCGGGATCAGATGCTCCTCTTCGAGTTGCGTCTGCGGATCCTTGATGAGCACGCAGCGCTTGCCGCGCACGCTCGCGCCGAAATCCACGATGCCGTCAATCTTGGAAATATCCGACGCGTCCTTCGGACGGCGCGCCTCGAACAATTCCGCCACTCGCGGCAGACCGCCGGTGATGTCCTTCGTCTTGGAAGTCTTGCGCGGCGTTTTCGCCATCAATGTCCCGGCGACAATTTTGTCGCCTTCGTTCAAGACGACGTGCGCGCCGGACGGAATCGGATAATTCGCCACGACTTCGCCCTTGTCGTCGCTGATGATGATCTGCGGGTGCAAATCTTCCTTGTGGTCAATGACGACCATGGCTTCCTGGCCGGTCGTTTCGTCCATTTCCTGCTTCATCGTCACGCCTTCGATGATGTCGTGGAATTTGATCTTGCCCGCCTTCTCGGAAAGAATCGGCACATTGTAGGGATCCCATTGGACAAACGTGTCGCCCTTTTTGACGGTCGCGCCGTCCTTGATGGAAATGACCGCGCCGATGACAACGGTGTGGTTTTCCAGTTCGCGCCCGTCGTCGCCGTGGATTGAAATCGTGCCGTTTTTGTTCAGCACGATGTTGTTGCCGTCTTCCAACTGGACGACGCGCAAATCGTTGTAACGAAGCACGCCGTCGAATTTGGACTTGATCTGCGGCTGCTTGAAAACCTGCGACGCCGTTCCGCCGATGTGGAACGTCCGCATCGTGAGCTGTGTGCCGGGTTCGCCGATGGACTGCGCGGCAATGATGCCGACGGCCTCGCCGAGCTTGATGAGCGCGCCGGTCGCAAGGCTGCGTCCGTAGCAATGGATGCAGATGCCCTGCTTGCTTTCGCAGGTCAGCACCGAGCGGATGCGCACGCGTTCAATGCCCGCACTGTCAATCACCTTGGCTTTGTTCTCGTCAATTTCCTCGTTCGCGCGAATTAAAAATTCCTTCGGGTTTGTCGGGTTGACAATGTCGTCGCACGCGAAACGGCCGACCAATCGGTCGCCAAGTTTCACGACTTCGTCCTCGCCCTCATAAACGGCGCTGACCCAGATGCCGTTCGTCGTGCCGCAATCATCTTCCTGGATGATCACGTCCTGCGAAACGTCCACAAGCTTGCGCGTCATGTAGCCGGAGTCGGCGGTCTTGAGCGCGGTGTCGGCCAGACCTTTGCGCGCGCCGTGCGTCGAGATAAAATACTCCAACACGGACAGTCCTTCGCGGAAGTTTGCGAGAATCGGTTTCTCGATGATGTCGCCACTGGGCTTGGCCATAAGACCGCGCAGACCGGCAAGCTGGCGCACCTGCTGCTTGTTGCCGCGCGCGCCGGAATCCACCATCAAGAACACCGGGTTGTATTCTTTCTTGCCTTGATTGGCCTCGAGCGTCTTGAACATGACGCCGGAAATCTGGTCCGTGCAATGCGTCCAGATGTCCACGATCTTGTTGTAGCGCTCGCCGGGCGTGATGACGCCCTTGCGATATTGTTTTTCGACTTCCTTGATCTGCTTTTGCGCGGCTTCAATCTGCTCGTCGCGTTCCTTCGGCACAATCATGTCGTCAATGCCGATGGACACGCCGGATTTCGTCGCCTCGCGGAAACCAAGCTCTTTCAACTTGTCGAGCATGATCACGGTTTTTTCGTGGCCGGCAAATTTGTAACATTTTCCAATCATTTCGCCGAGTTCGGATTTCTTGACCGACTTGTTCGGGAAACCTAATTCTGTCGGCCAAATTTCGCTGAAAATGACGCGGCCAACGGTCGTATCAATAATCTTTTTCTCCGCATTACCGAAAACGGACGGCTTGCCGAAATCAGGATTCGACAAACGGATGCGGTCGTGCGTTTTCAAACCGCCGTCGTCGTAGGCGAACTGGACTTCTTCCTTCGTGCCAAACAGCGGCAAACTTTTTGAATCCGCCGGAGCGGCCTTGCGCGGCTCGGCGGTGACATAATAACAGCCGAGCGTGATGTCCTGCGTCGGCGTGATGATCGGCTTGCCGGATGAAGGCGAGAAAATATTGTTCGTCGCCATCATCAGCAGACGCGCTTCCATTTGCGCCTCGACTGACAGCGGAACGTGAACGGCCATTTGGTCGCCGTCGAAGTCCGCGTTATACGCGGTGCAAACAAGCGGATGAATGCGAATCGCTTCGCCTTCGATCAACATCGGTTCAAACGCCTGAACTGAAAGTCTGTGCAGCGTCGGCGCACGGTTCAAAAGAACCGGATGACCCTTCGTCACTTCTTCCAAAACGTCCCAAACTTCCTTCGTCTGGCGCTCAATCATTTTCTTCGCGCTGCGAACGGTGTGAACGTAGCCGAGTTCCTTCAAGCGGCGGATGATGAACGGCTCAAACAGCACGAGCGCCATCTTCTTCGGCAGACCGCACTGGTTCAATTTCAATTCCGGCCCGATGACGATGACCGAGCGGCCTGAATAATCCACGCGTTTGCCGAGCAAATTCTGACGGAAGCGTCCGCCCTTGCCCTTGAGCATGTCGCTCAAAGATTTCAGCGAGCGGTTGCCCGCGCCCGTGACCGGACGACCGTGCCGGCCATTGTCGAACAGCGCGTCCACCGCTTCCTGCAACATACGCTTTTCATTTCGGATGATGACTTCCGGCGTTTTCAATTGCAGCAGCGTCTTGAGACGGTTGTTGCGGTTGATGACGCGGCGATAAAGATCGTTCAAATCCGAAGTCGCAAAACGTCCGCCTTCGAGCGGCACGAGCGGGCGCAAATCCGGAGGAATCACCGGCAGCACCGTGAGAATCATCCATTCGGGACGGCTTTTTGAAATTGCCAGACCTTGAAGCAATTTGATCCGCTTCGCCAATTTTTTGCGGATTTGCTTGCTCTTGGTTTCCGTCATCGCCTGCTGCAATTGGTCCACACCCTTCGACAAATCCACGCGCTCCAGCGCCTCACGCACGGCTTCAGCACCCATCTTGGCGGTGAACGCATCCGCGCCATAAGTTTCCTTCGCCTCGCGATATTCGGTTTCGTTGAGCAATTGGTGCGGCTTCAACGCCGTGCTTCCCGGATCAATCACGAGATAATCCTCGTAATAAATCACGCGCTCCAGATGCCGCGCCGTCATGTCCAGCGCCAGGCCGATGCGCGACGGCATGCACTTGAAAAACCAGATGTGCTGCACCGGCACGGCCAGTTCGATGTGGCCCATGCGTTCGCGGCGCACGCGCGCGAGCGTCACCTCAACGCCGCAACGGTCGCAAACGACGCCGCGATGCTTGATGCGCTTGTATTTTCCGCAAGAACATTCCCAGTCCTTGACCGGGCCGAAAATGCGTTCGCAGAACAGGCCGCCCTTTTCCGGCTTGAACGTGCGGTAATTGATGGTTTCGGGATTCTTGACCTCGCCCTTGCTCCACGAGCGGATGGCGTCGGGCGACGCCAGCGTGATGCCGATGTAATCCACCTGGTTTACTTTTTCCAAGCCAAGCAACTCGCGCGCGTTTTCTTTTGAAGTTGTCATAATAAATTCTACCGACTTGCTAAACTTTGCTTTGCCAATTCCGTCTGTAAATCACGGAGAAAATTTTGAATATATGTATTATAGTAATTCAACACATCCCCTTGAATGAACCATTGCGATTTCGTGTCCGCTAAAATTTCCGTGCCGTTAGCGGAATTTTCCAAACGAATGGTCATGTCAGTGCCGAGCAGCCACAATTTAGGTTTGACGTTCGTTTTGAAACAGGAATCCTGATTTTCCTCAATCATATTTTGATACGGAGGACAATGTGCGAGGACAGCGCGAACAGCAGACGCAACCACCGGAGGTGTTGCTTCAATATGCTCAACTGAATTGCGTCGAACTGTCATAACATTAATTTATTCAATTAGACCGCCGTCAAAGCCGTAACCGCCTCGCCGTTTCCTTCCTGATGTTCAGCCGGGTTTGAATAGCCGACTTTCACGTCGAGGCCGAGCGATTGCATTTCTTTCACCAACACGTTGAACGATTCGGGGATTCCCGCCTCGAGCGAGTTGTCGCCCTTGACGATGGCTTCGTAAATGCGCGTGCGTCCCTGCACGTCGTCGGATTTGACGGTGAGCAATTCCTGCAACGTGTAGGCCGCGCCGTAGGCTTCCATCGCCCAGACTTCCATTTCGCCGAAGCGCTGGCCGCCGTATTGCGCCTTGCCGCCGAGCGGCTGCTGCGTGACGAGCGAGTAAGGCCCAACCGCGCGGGCGTGAATCTTGTCGGCAACCAAGTGGCCGAGCTTCATCATGTAAATGTAGCCGACGACGATTTCCTGGTCAAATTTCTCGCCGGTGCGTCCGTCGTAAAGATGCGTCTTCGCGTGTTCGGGCAATCCGGCCTGCTTGAGATAGCCGCGAATTTCCTTTTCCTTGATGCCGTCAAAAACCGGCGTCGCAAATTTCAAGCCCAGGATTTTCGCCGCCCAGCCGAGGTGCGTCTCCAAAACTTGTCCGACGTTCATACGGCTCGGCACGCCCAGCGGATTCAACACAATTTCCACCGGTGTTCCGTCCGCAAGATGCGGCATGTCTTCCTCTTTGACAATCTTCGCGACGACGCCCTTGTTGCCGTGACGTCCGGCCATCTTGTCGCCGACGGACAACTTGCGTTTCGACGCGATATAAACTTTCACCGACTTGACGATGCCCGCTTCCGAGCCTTCGCCGGCCTCGGCGCGCTCCATCTCCTCGTCATATTGCATCTGCAAATCGTCGAAGCGCTTTTTGAACTGCCCGATGATTTCCGTGATTTTGTTGCGGATCGGCGACGGGTCAATCTCAATGCGGTCATAAACTGTCGCAAGTTTGCGCAAAAGCGTCTTTGTGATTTTGCGGTTCGCAGGAATGATGATTTCGCCGGTCTCGGAATTCACCACGTCGAGCGGAATTTTTTCGCCGAGCAGGATGTTGCTCAACGCCTCGGTCAATTGATCGGTCAATTCGCCGACTTTCTTTTTGTGATCTTCCTCGATCTGCTTTGAGTGGCGCTTTTCCTCGTTCGAAGCAGAACGCGTGGTGTGTTCGCCGTCTTTCTTTGACGAAACTTTCACGTCCATCACGATGCCGTAAGTTCCCGACGGCACTTTGAGCGAAGTGTCCTTCACGTCCGCCGCCTTCTCGCCGAAAATCGCGCGGAGCAAGCGTTCTTCCGGCGCGAGTTCGGTTTCGGATTTTGGAGTGATTTTGCCGACGAGAATGTCGCCGGGTTTCACCTCCGCGCCGACACGGATGACCCCGTCGGCGCTTAAATTCTTCAATGCCTCGTCGCCGAGGTTCGGGATGTCGCGCGTGATTTCCTCCGGCCCGAGCTTCGTGTCGCGCGCGGCCACTTCAAATTCGTCAATGTGGATCGAAGTGAAAATGTCTTCCTTGACGATGCGTTCTGAAATCAGGATCGCGTCCTCGAAATTGTAACCGTTCCATGGCATGAACGCGACGAGCACGTTTCGACCGAGCGCAAGCTCGCCATTGTCCGTGCAAGGGCCGTCGGCGATGACCTGGCCTTTTCGGATATGCTCGCCCTTGTGGACGAGAATTTTCTGGTTGATGCAGGTCGCCGCGTTCGAGCGCATGAATTTGCGAACGGGATAAACGTGAACGCCGTTCGCCGGATCGTGCTTAATTTTCTTCTTCGTTTCCGGCAGCTTGCCGTCCTCGGTCACGATGATTTGGTTGCCGTTGACGGAGGCGACTTTTCCGCTTTCGTCGGAAACCATGACGGCGCGGGAATCGCGGGCCACGCGGTCTTCGAGCGCGGTCGCCACGAGCGGCGCTTCGGTGACGAGCAGCGGCACGGCCTGGCGTTGCATGTTTGAACCCATCAACGCGCGGTTCGCGTCGTCGTGTTCCAAAAACGGAATCAGGCTCGCCGCAATCGAAACCAACTGCTTCGGCGAAATGTCCATGTAATCCACGCGCGCCGGTTCAACGTCAACGAATTCCCCGCGCGCGCGGCAGACGACGCGTTCCGTCGTGAAATGTCCGCGACCGTCAATCGGCGAGTTCGCCTGCGCGACGATGAATTGTTCCTCGCGGTCAGCCGTGAGAAATTCAATGTCTTCCGTCACACGACCGTCCTTGACCTTTCGATAAGGCGTTTCGAGAAAACCGAATTCATTGATGCGCGCAAAAGTTGCGAGCGACGCGATGAGTCCGATGTTCGGGCCTTCCGGCGTTTCAATCGGGCAAATGCGTCCGTAATGCGACGGATGCACGTCGCGGACTTCAAAGCCCGCGCGGTCGCGCGAAAGGCCGCCTGGCCCAAGCGCCGACAAGCGGCGTTTGTGCGTGAGTTCCGCGAGCGGATTGATCTGGTCCATGAACTGCGACAATTGCGAACGGCCAAAGAAATCACGGATGACCGCCGAGAGCGCCTTTGGATTGATGAGCTTTTGCGGCATCATCGCCTCGATGCTTTGATCGAACAACGTCATCCGTTCCTTCACGAGCCGTTCCGTGCGCGCGAGACCGACGCGGCACTGGTTGGAAAGCAATTCGCCGACTGTGCGGATGCGACGACTGCCGAGGTGATCAATATCGTCAAGCGAACCTTCGCCCTTTTTCAGGCGCAAGAGATATTTCGTCGCGGCGACCAAATCGTCCTTCGTCAAAATGCGCGAGGATTCCTTGTCCTTGAGTCCGAGCTTCTGGTTGATCTTGTAACGGCCAACGCGGCCCAAATCATAACGCTTCGGGTCAAAGAAAAGTCGTTTCAACAACGCACGCGCGTTCGCAGCTGTCGGTGGATCTCCTGGGCGCAAGCGGCGGTAAATGTCCTTCAACGCCTCTTCTTCGTTTTTCGCCGGGTCTTTTTTGAGGCACTTGATCATGATGCCTTCGTCAACCGAAGTATCCACGACCTTGATTTTCGTCACGTCGAGTTCGGCGATCTGTTTTACAACCGCCTTCGACAGCGGCTCAAATGCGCGCGCGACGACAAGTCCTTTTTCCTCGTCCGACACGTCACGAATCAAAACGCGGTTCGGCAAATCTTCGAGCTTCTCGGCTTCCTTGACCGTCAACTCTTCAATGTCGTAAAACAGCTTGAGAATTTCCTCGTCGAGGCCAAATTTCGTGCCGTCCCGCTTTTTGTCTGTGTTTTTGCCTTCGGGATCGTTTTCCAGAAAACTCAACGCGCGGAACAGCGTCGTCGTCAAAAATTTGCGACGTCGTTTTTTGCGGTCGAGATAAACGTAAAGAAGATCGCTCGTGTCGAACTGAGCCTCATACCACGAGCCGCGGTCGGGAATGACGCGGAAGCTGTGCAGCAGTTTTCCGTTCGGATGCTGCGTCGCCTCGAACGCGATGCCCGGCGAGCGGTGCAATTGCGAAACGACTACGCGCTCCGCGCCATTGATGACGAACGTGCCCTGCGGAGTCATCAGCGGAAGCTCGCCCATGAAAACTTTTTCCTCCTTCGCAGTCTTCGATTCTTCCTTGAGAATGAATGTGACGTAAAGCGGCGCGCCATAAGTCAGGCCTTCGCGCAGACATTCGAGCCAGTCAATTTTCGGCGCGCCGATCTCGTAGGAATCGTAATCAAGCACGCACTTGCCGTCGTAGCTCTCGATGGGAAACACCTCGCGGAAAACGGATTCGAGTCCGGCGTGTTTGTTGCGCTTCTTCGGCGACGCGTCGGCTTGCAGAAATTCCTTATAGGAATTCGTCTGCAACTCGATCATGTTCGGTGGCACGACGATTTCTTTGATCTTGCCGAAGTTGATTCTTTCAGTGGCTCGCGATGGCATTTTGACCTTTATTTTTCCGCAATGCGAAATTCGCACTGCAATTTAACTAACAACACAAGGCAAGTCCGCCGCGTTCAACGACGAATTTGCCAAAACCAAAACTAAATTTTCCGTTTGTGAACTGATAAAAAATTTCAAGGAGCGCCCCGGCGAAAAAATCCGCCGGGGCAACTCCGATAAACTGCGATTACTTGACTTCCACTTTCGCGCCGGCTTCCTCGAGCTTTTTCTTGGCCGCGTCCGAGTCAGCCTT
>DATCDZ010000087.1:0-25517 GCA_036510395.1 Verrucomicrobiia bacterium | reverse complement strand
TGCACGAGGGCGGCAAGCTGCCGCCGGAAGTGAAGTTGCGCGACGGGATTCTTTATCATTGCGGCCCGGTGATGATGCAGCAAAACGACGGCTCGTGGAAATGCACCGCCGCCGGCCCGACCACGTCCATCCGCGAAGAGCCGTATCAATGGCAGGTCATCCGCGACTTCGGGATTCGCGGCGTCATCGGCAAGGGCGGCATGGGCGATAAAACGCTCGCGGCGTGCAAGGAATTCGGCTGTGTGTATCTGCACGCCGTCGGCGGCGCGGCGCAGGTGCTGGCGGATTGCGTGAAGAAAGTGCGCAACGTTTACATGATGAAAGAATTCGGCGCGACGGAAGCGATCTGGGAACTGGAGATCGTGGATTTTCCGGCGGTCGTCACGATTGATTCGCATGGCAATTCGCTGCACAAGGAGATTTTTGCGAAGAGCCAGGCTGCGCTGGCGGAACGACTTTGAGGAATCCGCAGATTATGCTGATTTCACAGATTGAACCTGGGAAAGACAATCGCGATCATCTGCGAACAAAGCGTTTGCGCTTTTGCTAAAAGTTAAAATTTCAAATTCCAGCCGTCAGTTGTATACTTTTTCGCGACGAGATTTTGGATTTCCGATTTTGGAAAATCCTTCAGTTCGTGAATCGCATTCCAGGATTTTTTCAACGCAGCTTTCACTTTGTCTGTCCGTAAATTCAAATTGGTGAGAAATTCGCCGTGGCTGCGGTCGCTGCGATAATTGGGCTGCTTCGACGGCATTCGCAAACATTCGCCGACGAGGTTCAAATCGAAATCCAAAAGAAATGTTCCGTGGAAGAGCAGGAAATTTTTGCGACGACGCTGGGAGTTTCCAGAGAATTTCAATCCGTCAGTCGCCAGGTCTGTGTGGCCGCTGGTTGAAATTTTGAATCCGGGCAGGAGCGTTTCAATCGCCGCGCGATTGCGTTCCATGATGAATTGGTTCGCGCTGGAAATTCCGGCGAGCGGGGATTTTTCACGGATGCGCAAAATGAGCGCGTAATTCAAGCAGCCCGCGCCCTGCAAAACTGTTCCGCCGCCGGAGCAACGGCGAAAAATCGAAATTTTCATTTCCTCGCACGCGGTGACATTTACTTCGGTCGCCACTTTGTTTGCATAGCCGACGACAACAAAAGTCTCCGGTGATTCCCAGAAGCGCAGCACTTCTTCGCCGCCGATTTCCTCGCGCCAATCCAGCAGCGCCTCGTCGCAGGCGAGATTTTCGGCGGGCGAGGAGAGCGTAAGGTCGAAGTGCTTCATCGGATTTTGCTGGCGTTTCTGGTCAGGTTGGGTTTTATTGTCTTCGCGCTTTTTGCGTGCCAGGAAGAATTGATTAACACAGTGAGCATCGAGAAAAAAGACATTTACGGTTCGCGTTCCGCTCCGTCATCCGGCAACGGCGGCAAGTGGGACGAATCCCTGCAATCCGTTTTCGAGCTGGCCCTGGAAAACCAGGGGCCGGAACGCACGGCGAAACTGCTGGAAAACCTGGCGAACCAGTTGCGTTCCGCGCCGCGTCCGTCGTCAGGCCAGGCCACGCCTTATGTTAATACAATTCCGCTTGAAAATCAGCCGCCGTATCCGGGCGACTGGCGCGTGGAACGGCGGATCAAAAGCCTGATGCGCTGGAACGCGATGGCGATGGTCGTCAAGGCCAATTCCACGACGAACGTCGGCGGCCACATTTCGACTTACGCTTCGGCGGCGACGCTTTACGAAATCGGATTCAACCATTTTTTCCGGGGCGCGACGGAAAATTTTCCCGGCGACATCATTTATTTTCAAGGCCACGCCGCGCCGGGAATGTATGCGCGGGCGTTTCTCGAAGGCCGCTTGGAGGAAAAGCAACTGCAAAATTTCCGGCAGGAACTCGCCGAGGGCGGCGGGCTGTCGTCGTATCCGCATCCGTATCTGATGCCCGATTTCTGGCAGTTCCCGACGGTCTCGATGGGACTCGGCCCGATCATGTCGCTGTATCAGGCGCGCTTCAACCGTTACCTGCGCGCGCGCGGACTGACGAACTGGAAGGATGAGCCGAAAGTTTGGGCGTTCCTCGGCGACGGCGAATCTGACGAAGTGGACACGCTTGGCGCAATCACGCTCGGCGCTCGCGAAAATCTCGACAACCTGATCTGGGTCATCAATTGCAATTTGCAGCGGCTCGACGGACCGGTTCGCGGCAACGGAAAAATCATCCAGGAACTGGAGGGACTTTTTCGCGGCGCGGGCTGGAACGTCATCAAGGTCATCTGGGGCAGCGATTGGGATGATTTGTTCGCGCGCGACAAGTCCGGCCTCCTGCTCAAGCGCATGGAAGAATGCGTGGACGGCGATTTCCAGAAATACGTCGTCGAGCCGGGCAGTTACACGCGCAGACATTTCTTCGGCAAATATCCCGAACTGCTCGCGCTCGTAACCCATCTCAAGGACGAGCAACTGCCCAAGCTCATGCGCGGCGGACACGACACGCGCAAAGTTTATGCCGCTTACAAGGCTGCCGTTGAACACAAAGGCCAGCCGACGGTGATTCTTGCCAAGACGGTGAAGGGCTATGGACTCGGCGAGGCCGGCGAAGGAAAGAACATTTCGCACCAGCAGAAAAAGATGAACGAGAAGGAGCTGCGCGAATTCCGCGAACGCTTCGAGATTCCCATCACCGACGACGTGATTGCGGAAACGCCGTTCTATCGTCCGCCTGCCGACAGCGTTGAAACAAAATATCTGCTCGAACGGCGCAGGGCGCTCGGCGGATTTCTGCCCGCGCGCATTGTCAAGCCCTCGGCTCTCGAGGTGCCGAAGCCCGGCTATTTCGCGGAATTTTTCAAGGAATCAAGGACGGAAATTTCCACCACAACTGCGTTTGGCAGCGTGTTGAGAAGTTTGCTGCGGCACAAGGGAATAAATAAAAATATTGTGCCGATCATTCCCGACGAGGCGCGCACGTTCGGTCTTGACGTGTTGTTTCGTGAAATCGGGATTTATTCGTCGAAAGGCCAGCTTTACGAGCCGGTGGACAGCCAGACGCTTTCGTTTTATCACGAGGCGAAGGACGGCCAGATTCTCGAAGAGGGGATCACCGAGGCCGGTTCGATGGCGTCGTTCATCGCGTCCGGCACGAGCTACGCGACTCACGGCGTGCCGACGGTTCCGTTTTACATTTACTACTCGATGTTCGGCCCGCAACGCGTCGGCGATTTGTTCTGGCTGGCCGGCGACATCCGCGCGAAAGGCTTTTTGCTCGGCGCGACGAGCGGCCGCACCACGCTCAACGGCGAAGGCTTGCAACATCAGGACGGTCACAGCCTGTTGCACGCGAGCACGATTCCGACCTGCCTGCCTTACGACCCGGCGTTCGGTTACGAACTCGCCGTCATCGTCGCCGACGGTTTGCGCCGGATGTATGTCGAGAACGAGGACATTTTCTATTACCTCTCGCTCTACAACGAAAATCACGCCATGCCGTCGATGCCGCCGGGCGTCGAGGACGGAATTTTGAAAGGTTTGTATAAATTCAAACCTGGGCCGGAACTTCCCACTGGTAGCAGCGGACGTGAGTCCGCTCCATCTAGTCAGAGCCGACTCAGGCCGGCTGCTGCGGGGATTAAAGCCCACATCCTCGGCAGCGGGCCGATCATCCAGTCGGCGTTGAAGGCGCAGGAAATTCTCGCGGAAAAATACGGCGTGAGCGCCGATGTCTGGAGCGCGACCAGCTACAAATTATTGCGAACCGACGCAATCCGTTGCCAGCGCTGGAACATGATGCACCCCACCGCGCCGCCGAAAAAATCCTACGTCGAAACTTTACTGGCGAAAGAGCAGGGGGCGTTTGTCGCCGTTTCCGACAACATCCGCACCGTGCCCGACCAGATTGCGCCGTGGGTTCCGGGCGGATTGTTCACGCTTGGCACGGACGGCTTTGGCCGCAGCGACACCCGCGCGCGCCTCCGCCGTTACTTTGCCGTGGACGTGGAATCCACCGTCATCGGCACGCTCTACGCGCTGGCGGAAAAGAACCTCATCGGACGCGACATCGTGGCGCAGGCCATCAAAGATTTAGGTGTCGATCCTGAAAAGCTGCAACCTCAAATAGTTTGATCGAACCGCCAGTCTGGAGTTGTAGAACGTTGGCCCTCCGCAAGGTGCGTTGATCCTGAAATGATTCAGCCGCAGGTTGTTTGATTCACTCTCCATTCCCGGATGGGAATGGAGAGTCTGACGCCACCTCCGGCGAATTAATAATTCTTCGCGACTTCCGCCCAGTTCACCACGTTCCAGAACGCCTTGAGATAATCCGCGCGCTTGTTCTGATATTTCAGATAATACGCGTGTTCCCAGACGTCGCAGCCGATGACCGGCTTGCCTTCGCAACCGGCGACGGTTTTGCCCATGCACGGATTGTCCTGATTCGCGGTGGAAACGATTTCTAATTTTCCATTGTTGGAAACGAGCCAGACCCAGCCGCTGCCGAAACGGCCGATGCCCGCCGCCTCGAACTTGGCCTTGAAATCATCGAAGCTGCCGAACGCGGCCTTGATGTCGTCCGCAAGCTTGCCGGTGGGCGCGCCGCCCGCGTTCGGGCCGAGGATTTTCCAGAAGAACGAATGATTCGCATGACCGCCGCCGTTGTTGCGGACGGGGCTGCGGATGTTGTCGGGGACCGAGGCCAGATCTTTGACCAGGTCGCAAAGCGACTTGGCCTCCAGCGCGGCGTTGCCGGCGATGGCCTTATTGAGATTGTCCACATAAGCCTTGTGATGGCGGTCATGATGGATTTCCATCGTCAACGCGTCGAAGTGAGGTTCGAGGGCGTCTTTGGGATAGGGCAGCGGAGGTAGTTCGTGTGGCATAATTTTTCTTTCGTTAAGGTTTAATCGTTAAAATTGCTGGACGCAAAGTGCGCCAACAGCGGACAAAATGCAAGCGCGGACAACGAATGACAATCAGGTGAAATACCCAGTGCGTTCTTGAACAAACACAAAGCCGCCACGGTTGCCCGCAATTGCTTCGTTATCCGCGAGAATAGCCCAGCCATTTATGGCTGGGAATACCGGCAATCTTTTTTCCAAGTCCCGCCGGGGACGGCACACATTTCTTTCGTCCCAGACGGGACTTCATGGTGGCCGTGCGCAAGCACCCCAGCCATGAATGGCTGGGCTATTTTCAAAGCATTTCCCCCATCACCTGCGAAACCGGGGCCGATGAAAAAAACAGCGAAACGGGCATCCAGAAAATCTTGGAGGAACTGCCGGTGCCGCGAAACGGGCGGAAATCACGCCAGTCGCCCGCGCCAATAACCGGGACGCCGTTTCATGTGCATCACGGCAACAATCCAGATGTGTTCCGGTTTTTCCATGAAGATGATCGCGTAAGGAAAATCGCGGCTGAAATGCCGTCGCGCGGGCGGATCAAATTTGCGAAAGCGTTCCGGGGCGGCGCAGGCTTCGCGAAACAACCGCTCCGGCAAATTCCTCGTCAGCTTCAGGATGAAGCAAATGATTCACAGCCCGGCCATCTTGCGCGCACGCGCCAGCGATTCTTCCAGCGGAAC
Organism: Verrucomicrobiia bacterium; assembly: GCA_036510395.1. Classification (GTDB taxonomy): domain Bacteria; phylum Verrucomicrobiota; class Verrucomicrobiia; order Limisphaerales; family UBA11358; genus UBA11358. The sequence goes on along the minus strand of DATCDZ010000087.1, from coordinate 19,953 downwards.
GCCTTTGACTTTCCCCGATTCGATTTCCGCGATACGGCGGCCAGTTTCGGCTTTCCACGATTCCGCCACCGACGACTCAATGCCGCCGTGCTGCGCAACCATGATGCGGTCAATCAATTCCGCCACGACCTCGCCCGGCATTTCGCTGGTTTCTTCAACAATCTGATCAAGCGTGATTGGCATGATGCAAAGTGTGGCTCACGAACTGAATTTTGACAAGGGCGAAGCCGGGAAGTCAGAATCAGCGTGGTGAACTAAATTCATTCGGGTATTTTCAAAGCATTTCCCCCGCCACCTGCGAAGCCGGGGGCCGGTGAAAAAACCAGCGAAACGGTCATCCAGAAAATCTTTGATGAGTTGCCAGTGCCGTAAAAACCACTATCTTGATCGCAATGAAAAATAAATTTACAGCCGTGATAAAAAAAGACTCCGGCTGGTGGATTGGCTGGGTCGAGGAAATCCCCGGCGTGAACAGCCAGGGCAAAACGAAAGTTGAGTTGATGAAAAATCTTCGTTCCGCCTTGGGCGAAGCGCTGGAGTTCAACCGCGAGGATGCGCGCAACGCCGCGCAGAACGATTACGAGGAAGCCGCCATTCTGGTGTGAAACGGCGCGAACTCATCCGCCATCTGGCCGCGCAGGGTTGTCGGCTCGTCCGCGAAGGCGCAAACCATTCATGGTGGGAAAATCCCGTTCTGAACCGCCGCTCCGCCGTCCCGCGCCACACGGAAGTCAACCGCTTCCTCGCGCGAAAAATCTGCCGGGATTTGGGAATTGAAGAGCCATGACCACCTACGAAGCCGAGGCCGTGGAAAAAACCGGCTAAACGGTCATCCAGAAAATCTTTGATGAACTGGCCGTTCCTTGAAGCGAATGATTTTCAGAAAGCCCGCTGGGCTGGCTTCCTTGCTGATATTTGGCGCAAGCAATGTCATTGCACACCGACGCGATAGAAATAAGGACCGCTGTTGGTGGCCGTGGTGTCTGTGTAACTGGTGGTGCCGGTCTGGCCGACGAGGTTACTCTGGATGGCAGAGAACGGCTGCGTCAAATCCGAACTGCGCTGAAGATAATACGTCCGCGAGTTGACACTCTGCCACGTCACGGTGATGCCGACTGAATTGTTCGTGGCTGCAGGCGCTTGCAGGGCCAGCACGGAGGCGGGATTGGTCGGATTCAAACCGGCAAGCCATTTCTGCCAATTCACCATGCCCGTGCCGTCGGAATCCACATTGTCAGCCAAACCATTCGTCGGCAAACCATATTGCAGGAGCCAAGCGTCGAACGTGCCGGTGACTTGGGCTTGAAACTCATACGCTCCAATATCCACCGTTCCGCCCATAGTCCTGAGATTGCCATCCAAATCAGTGTTACTGGTGACATAGGGATTGTTGCCGGCGTTGATGCAGGGCGAATTAGGCAGCAAATGATAATTGCCGTCACTCAAACTTACAAAAGCGGGTTGATTGGTGATATTGCCGAGGGTTGGCCCAGCCACAATTGTCGTGCAACAATATGCGAAGGAATACACTCCAATTAAGTTAGGAAATACGCCTTGGGATCCAGACCCAGACACGGTGTTAAAATAGATAATGGAATTATACAATCTAGCAACGGTATTGCCATAGACCCCGCCGCCGCGTTGACTTGCTTCATTGGCAACGATGGTGCAATTGCTGTAAGTGCCGCCATAACCACCACCGCCAAAGGCAGACGTGTTATTAAAAATGAGGCTATTGATCAGTGAGCCGGAATAAACTCCGCCACCGTAAAGAGCTGACGCGTTGCCACAGATGATACAATTGTTCACTGTCACGCTGGTAGATTGGCACCAAACGCCGCCGCCATTGCCTTGTCCACCGCTTTGGGTTGCCCCGTTCGTGAGCGTGAACCCCGACAAAGTCGAACCACTTGATAGATAGACACAGCGAATCGCGGTGCTGCCATTGGTTGTGCCGGGCACTTGATAGCCCATGATTGCGGTGACGTTCGGGCCGTTGACGCTTTGCACGATCATATTCCCCGGGATATAAACCCGGTTTAGACCATCGTAAGAATGGCTGCCATATTGATAAACACCATTCGTTACCAATACCAAATCACCATTGGTAGAAACATCAATCGCATCCTGAATATTGGTGGCGGCGGCGCTCCAATCAGTGTAAGGCGAGACGGGATTAGTGCAGTTCGCGTCCACATAATGGGTAGCCGCCGGAACATTGGCTGCGAGCAGAACGATAAACATCGCGGTTGGCAGGAATTTCATTTTTTCAAGTTATGACCATTGTGAATTGTCTTCATTTTGCCGTTGTTGAGGCTTGCGTCGGTGTCGGCGTTGCGGGCGGGACGTGATGATCCGGCGGGAAGATGCCCAGTTTTAATTCGGCGCGGGCGGGAGCGTTGGCCGGGTCAGTGGCCGGAAATTCCAAATCGGTTGCGTTTTGATTTGTTTTCACGGCGTGGCCGTCGCAATGACGATGGCGCTGGGCAGGCCAATTTCAGATTTGCCGAGGAAGAACACGGCTTTGTATTGCCGCGTTTCCGGTTTGCCTGCCGTCAGCAACGGGCGGTTGTCCACATAGGGCGAATGGGTTTCGCTGGCGAGCAGGGTGAAAACCGCCTCGCCGTCTCTCATGCCGTAAAGGTGAACGCCTTCGGCATCCATCTTGTTGAAGCCAATCTCAACCACGCCGCCAAGTTCGGTGGTGGCATCCAAAGTCGGTTTTTGCTGGCTCATGTCCACGGAATCTTCCGCGCCTTCAATGCCAAGCTGGTTGCCGACGGTGACGGTGTAGGTGGTGCTTTTCTTGATGCGTTGCGCGAGGGCGCGGGCGTTCTTCTGGCTGTTGCTGATGGAAACATTCAAGGCGGTATGCGCGGCTTTGCTGGCGTTGTCGGCATTCGTCGCCGCCGTCATTTTGGCGTGAAGGTCTGCATTGTCCGCCGTGAGCATGGTCATGTCGGCGGCGGTAGCGCCGGGAGTATTGGCACTGACGCCCGCTTCGAGGGTGTCATGCCATTTAACATAGCCGTCTTGGGTCTTGGGAACTGCATCGCGTTTTGCCATAATCAGTGGTTGGTTGAGGGTTATTTGTTGAGGGTGGATTGGCTAAAAATCATCGAAATATAAGGGTTTTTGAAGGAAAATGGCGTGCCGGAATGATTTCGGCAGACTTCGGTGAATCTCCGGCAGGTTGCGGCGATGCTCCGGCGCGTGCCGGAGCGGTGCGGGCAGACCGCCGAGAAACTCCGGCGTGTGCCGGAAGGGTTCGGGACGTGCCGGAGAACCTCGGATATGTCGCGGCGGAATTCGGGCAGTTGACGGAGAATGTCGGGCGTGTGCCAGCGGAGCGCGGCGGGATGACGGAGGAAGTCCGGCAGTTGTATTTGATTATCCTCTTTGCCCTCATGCGATGAGTGCATTTTTCGACAGCGGCGGGCGGGCGTCAAGGTTATTTCTTGATTTTAATCTTTCGCCAGTTTCACGAAATTTTTCAGCAGTTGCAGGCCGACCTTCTGGCTTTTTTCCGGGTGAAATTGCGTGGCGAAAACATTGTCGCGCCAGACGGACGACGCAAAGGTGTCGCCGTAATCCGTGCGCGTGGCGATGATGGATTTGTCCACGGGCTTCGGGAAAAAGCTGTGGACGAAATAAACGTAGCTGCCGTTTTCAATTCCTTGAAACAGCGGGCAATCTGTTTTCGCAATCTCGATCTGGTTCCAGCCAATCTGCGGGATTTTCAGTCCGGTTCTTTCCGTGAAGCGGACGACGCTGCCGGAAAAAACTCCGAGGCCTGCGGCGCAGGAATTGAATTCCTCGCTCCGTTCAAACAGCGCCTGGTAGCCAACGCAGATGCCGAGAAACGGCTTGCCGGTCTGGATGAAGCCGCGCGCGGCTTCGAGCAAATGCTGTTTGCGCAGGGCGTTGATGCAGTCATCGAACGCGCCCACGCCGGGCAGAACCATCGCCGCCGCGTCGCCGATCTCGCGCGGTGTCTGGGCGACGCGCACGGACGCGCCGACCTTGAGCAGCGATTTGTGGACGCTGCGCAGGTTGCCGGAGCCGTAGTCGAGCAATGCGATCACCAAGAAATTAAAAATGAAAAATTCAAAATGTAAAATGCGGATTTAGCGGTTGTTCTTTCGGGGCTTACGGATTGCTTTTTCTGACTTTAACAATTGCCGGATAAGCAGGATGTGCAGCTTGTCCTTGTCGCGCGCTGCGATTTCTTTGCTTTTGCAAATCCGTTCCAACGGCAAGACTGGAATTGTCTGGCCGTGAAACGGCAGTTTTTTTGCCGCGCCAAATTCTTTTTCAAAACTTTTCAAACCGCCGATTTCGTAAATAAAGTCCACGGGCGTTTCGTCGCTCAAATAAACCTTGTTCGGGCTTTGTATCGTAGCTTTCAGTTTCCGGCACAGATTGATGACGCGGATGTATTGTCGCGACGGCAGGCCGATCCACACGTCCACGTCAACGGTCGTCGCCAGCACGCCTTGAAGGTTGGCGGCGGACATACCGACGAGCATGAATTTTATGCGCTCCGCTTTGAGCGCGGCGAACAGTTGAACAAGCGGAGATGATTTTGGACCAGTTGCCATCGTTCTTCGGGGGTTGCGGCCAGGCCGAGCGCGTGAACGGATTTTTCGCCGTCGCTCATGCCGCGGACGCGCTTCAAGCGCGCGAACATTTTGGCCGCGCGCTGCGGCAAGGGCGTCAGGGCTTTCGTCTTCCGTTTCACGCGGACAACATATCAGGCCGCATTGCGAATTCACGCTTTGTTTTCAAACTTTTCCGGCAAAAAAACTTTTACTCGAAATAATTCCGTGTTATTTCAACGCGCAATGGACAATCAACCGGCGACGAGTTCTTCCCGAAATGTTCTGGTTCGTCTCTGGCCGTGGCTGGTGGTTCTGGCGGTTCTTCTTTTCGTCGGTTTTATCCGCGTGCGTCTGCTGGAAATGCCGCTGGAGCGCGACGAGGGCGAATACGCCTACGCCGGGCAGTTGATTTTGCAGGGAATTCCGCCCTACGAACTGGCCTACAACATGAAATTGCCGGGGACGTATTATGCCTACGCCGCCGGCATGGCGGTTTTCGGCCCAACGATCAAGGGGGTTCACCTGACCTTGCTGGCGGCCAACAGCATGACGATCATTTTGATGTTTCTACTGGGGCGGAAACTTTTTGGAGACATCGGCGGTCTGGTAACCTGTGCGAGTTATGGAATAGTGTCGATGAGTCCGTCAGTTGTGGGACTGGCGGCACACGCGACGCACTTTGTGGTTTTGTTCGCGGTGCCGGCCACGATGCTGCTGCTGAAGGCGAACGAAGCCAACAGGCGCGGTATTTTGTTCTTCAGCGGACTGCTTTACGGCATTGCATTTTTGATGAAACAACAGGGCGTGTGCTTTGGCGTTTTCGGCGGGGCTTTTCTCATCTGGCAGGCCGTGCAGGGCAGGTCTCTCTTTTCGCCGGATTTTGCTAAAAAAATTTCCGTCTTCAGTTTGGGAATGATTTTGCCATTCGCTTTGACCTGCCTGGTGATGGCGCTGTCGGGAGTTTTTTCCGAGTTTTGGTTCTGGACTTTCACTTACGCCAAATCCTATGCGACGGTCATGCCATTGCCGGAGGGAGTCCGCATTCTGGGCGTTTCCGTGAGCACGACGTTTGATTTATGCCTCGGATTTTGGGTGATGATGGCGGTTGGATTGCCGTGCGCCTTTTTCAACAGGAGCATGAGAAATCGGGCGGCATTCGTGCTGTTCTTTTATCTTTGTTCGTTTTTAGGCGTGTGCATCGGGCTCTATTTTCGCCCGCACTATTTCATTCTGATGGTTCCCGCCTTTGCGCTGGTTCAAGGCATGGCGGTCGTTTCGATGCAGCAAGCCCTGCGGTTCAAATTGTTTGAAAATGTCTGGAAAAGCCTGCCTGTTATTTTGTTTGCCACCGTTCTTTCCTGGTTCGTTTTCTACCAAAGCATGGTTTATTTCCAAATGTCTCCAGTCCAGGTCATTGAAAATCTCTACAGTTGGAATCCATTTGTCGAATCGCTGACCGTCGCCAAATACATCCGGGAACACTCCCCTGAAAACGCGCGGATCGCGGTCATTGGTTCGGAGCCGCAGATTTATTTCTACGCTCGACGCCATTCCGCCACGGGCTACATTTACACCTACGCGCTGATGGAAGCGCAGCCAAACGCGCTGAAGATGCAGCACCAGATGATGCAGGAAATTGAGGCCGTCAAACCCGAATATCTGGTGTATGTCTCCTATGGATTTTCGTGGAATTTCCGTTCCGGCTCGGATCGCGCGATCCTGCAATGGTTCAACGAATATGCCGGGCGCCTTTACCAAAAAGTCGGGATCGTTCAACTGTATTCCGGCGGCACCACCGAAGACGCCTGGGGCGAAGCGGCTGAAAAAATGCCAACGCCCGGTGGAAATTACATCGCCATCTATCAATTAAAGTCCGATCTGCCGGAGGCCGCCGTCAAGTCAAACTAGGCCGGGACATCCTGCAATTCCTTTTCCGTCTTCAACCGCAACTGCCCGCACGCCGCGTCAATGTCGTGTCCCTTTTCCCGGCGCAACGTCGCAATGACTTTTTCCTTTTCGAGTGCGGCAAGAAAATGTTCGCAAACGTCTTCGTCAGGACGCTCCCACGGCAGCCCCTCGACTTTGTTATAGGGAATCAAATTCACCTTCGCGTAAAGCTTGCGCGCGAGCGCGGCCAGCGGCCTGGTCTCCGCGATGGAATCGTTCATGCCCGCGATCAAAATGTATTCCAGCGTGATCATGCGGCCTTTTTCGTGCTGATATTCCTCGCAGGCGTTGATCAGTTCCTTGAGCGGATACTTGCGGTTGACGGGCATGATTTTGTTGCGCGTCTCGTCCGTCGCGCCGTGGAGTGAAATGGCGAGGCGAAATTGCATCGGCTCTTTGGCGAGCCTGCGGATTTGCGGCGCGAGTCCGCTCGTGGAGATCGTGATTTTCCGTGCGCCGATGCCGCCGCCCCACGGCGCGTTCAGGATTTTCAGCGCCTTGAGCAACGCGTCGTAATTCGCCAGCGGCTCGCCCATGCCCATGACGACGATGTTGTTGACGACGCGATTTTCAGTTGGTTCAAGACTTTTTTCTTTGGGTTGTGCAATGTGCCAGCGTTCGACGGACATAATCTGATCTACAATTTCATCCGGCGCGAGGTTGCGTTTCCAGCCATCCAACCCGCTCGCGCAGAATTTGCAGCCGTAGGCGCAGCCGACTTGCGTGGAAATGCAGAGCGTGTGGCGGTCGCTCGCCTCGCCGTAAAGCGCGGGAGTGGCCGGAATCAAAACGCTTTCGATGAGCGAATGGTCGTGCAGCCGCCAGAGAAATTTTTGCGTAGTGTCGTGCGAGCCTTGCTTGCGGACGAGTTCAAGCGTTTGCAGCGAAAAATCCCCGCGCAGTTTTTCGCGCAACGCTTTTGGCAGGTTCGTCATCGCGTCCCAATTCACGGCGTGCCGGACGTAAAGCCAGTCGAGCAGTTGCGTCACGCGATAAGCGGGCTGCTCCCAAGTTTTGAATCGGGCTTCCAGTTCCTCGCGCGTCAATGATTTGATGTCGGACAGCACGGCGTCAAAGTAGAGGGCGCTGGGCGGAAAACCAAGTTAATCAACCCCGGGTTTTACACATTGTTGCAGGCGTTGCAAATCAGCCAGATCATCGGCCGAATAGGGTGGCCAAAAAACACCCTGGAAGATTTTAGGCGACTTCCAATGCCAGAGTTCAACATGTCCATCGGCAAAAGACAGGTTGGCACCTTGCTGATGGCGCTCGGCAGGCAGGTCGAGCCAGTAATCGGCATAAAAACTGTCCGAAGAAAAAATGCCAAAGGTTGCATCCCAAATATCCTGCTCATGGGTGTCAATAAAGACGAATAAATCGGAGGGTGACGGCTGGACAATCTGGGTGAATTTCCAATAAGTGCTCGTGGCATCCCTGCACGCGAGACTGATGTCCATGCAATAACTGCGTGTCCGCAGCAAATTGGGATGTCCCTCCACGGTCGAATGGTCGGATGGACAATGATAAATTTCAGGCGATTTGTTGTAAGGAAATATGAGACCCGATTCGACATCATTCAAGTTTGCATCTTCAGGCGCTATGCCCGGACACCAGGAATTGATATTTGTGACCGTAGTGGGTGAATTTGTTGAACTTGGTGCTGCCACAAAGCCGCCAACTTGGTTCGGCGGCAAAAAATCATTGTTGTCGTCGGAGTAAAGATGGCAGCACTCTTCGAGTTGTTTGAGATTATTATTGCAGACAATGGTCTGTGCGCGACTTTTTGCCTGGGACAAGGCGGGCAGCAGCATCGCCGCCAGAATTGCGATGACGGCAATGACGACAAGCAATTCAACAAGGGTGAAACCATGTGAAGGAAATTTCTCCCTGCGGACAACCTGGCTTTCACTGCGAGCTTTCATGTGATCTTTGGCGTTTCTCGCCGAACCATAATATGCCAGACGCCCGCCCGCCACTTAAAAAATCATCGGTAAGTCAGCAATTCCATGTCGCGCAAACCTTCGTTGCCCAGCTCCCAACGGCCGCCGCGCTGGACGACGAGCTTCCGGCAGGAATTCGCCCTGGCCTCGGCTTCATTGACGGAGAGCAGTTGGAATTTCGCGTTGCCCTTGATTTCCGATTTCGCGCGCGGCATCAGCGCGAACGCGACGCCGTTGTAATTAAGCGCGATCTCGTAACCGGCCACGCCTTGTTTTTCCGCAACCGGATTTTTCAGGACAAGCGCGGCATAGCGTTTCAAGTAGGAAAAATCCGTCGCGCGCACCAGCACGCGGCAAAGCTCGGTCTGGCTGCGGATGAAATTCAGCAGGCTGAATTTCCTGACGGGATTGTGCTCGGCCAGCAAAATTTGGCGCGGGTCGAGGCCGTTCAGGTTCTGGCCGTTCCATTCGCCGTGGTCGTTGCGTTCGCCGGGCAAAGCGGTTTTGAACCACGCCGCAAAATTGTCGTTGACCAAAACATTCAACTCAAAATGCACGTGCGCGCGGTCTTTTGCGATGGCTTCGGCGTTTGAAGTCCGGCCCATCGTCGCAATCGTCTCGCCGCCTTTGACCAGTTCGCCGATTTTCAGGCCGGGCCGGATCGCGCTCAAGTGCGCGTAAAGCGAGTAAATTTCCAGTCCCTCGACGATGTGCCGGATGACGATGTAATTTCCGTAATTCGACAGCGACGGTTTCGCGCTGAAATAAACCACCGTGCCGTCGGCAGCCGCCATGACGAGATCGGCCGGCTCGCCGCGTTTGTCCGTCTGCAAATGGCGGATGTCCAAACCTTCGTGCATCCGTGTGCCGTTGTCGCGCACGCAGCCAAAACTGCCGCTTGTCCACGGCTTGTCCGGCGCGGTCGGCGCGAAAAATTTCAGCTCGTCACCGCGCACATACAGAAACTGGTTCGCGGTCGGAAATTGAAACGGCGACTGCGCGAACAGGTTCGCGCAGAAAGACAAAATAAAACCAGCCAGCAGGAGACGACGGACTTGTCGCGCCGCAGCCTGGCGAAGGCGGAAAAAGTCTCTGTTTGAAGTTTTTGAAACACGGAAAATGTGAGGCTCGTCGTCTCGTCTTCTGCGTCGGTGAAAAATCATTTGAGCAGACCCTTCTGCATTTTTTTGGCGACGTTTTTGAGCCCGAGGACAAGTTCGTCGGCCTCGTCGCGCGAGGCGTCGGATGTGAACGTCAGAATGCCGTTGCCGATGCGATGCGTGATGAGCGGTGCGGCGAGCCAGCGTCTAGTTACGGGCTTGTCGCCCCACTCGCCGTAGATGGCGAGATGGAGTCCGGGATTGGCGGCGGTGAATTGTTCGAGCGTCACCGCGCTGAGTTCGTCAAATTGAACTTCGATGGCGAAACCGCCGGGCGTCTCAATGGTTTTGGCGGCGATGATGCCGGCCTCCGTCAAAAATGGATCAGGCGCGATGGTCAGCACCACCGGGTCGGCGCGCAGCAGGGTAATGGTCTGGCTCGTGCCTTCAAGTCCGGCATTGCTTTCAATATAGACGCGCAACGCGCCTGATTTTTTGGCGGGCTTGTCGGTCTGGCAGCCGCACAGCAGTAAGGTCGCCGCCGCCAGCGCGAAATAAAGATTGAAACGCAGCCCGCAAACTTTCATAGTGGCAATACAAAACCGCAACACGCGAACAAAGTAAAGAATTATGGGAAGACAATCCAACAAAGTCATCAAGCGCAAACGCCGCCAAAGCTACATCAAACGAAAAACCGCCGCAGTCAAGGCGAAGAAGGTGGAAAAAGCCAAACCTGCAAAAGCTGCGGCCTGAACGCGGGCGCGGCTCGGTTTAGTGAATAAATTACGGCAGCCGGTGTGAGCCGGCTCTGAATGGAAAATGAGCGGACTTGTGTCCGCTGCGCATCTGCTTTCATCTTATTTCCGCGCGATGAAAATTCGGAAACCATCGGCAAATCCATCCGGCTGGAAAAAATCTTTCCTGTGGCTGGCGCTGGCCGTCGCCTGTTTTCACGCGGCCTATGCGTCAATCAAAATTCCCGCCGCCGGGCTGTTCATTTTCGGCTATGCGTATTTTCTCGTCCGGCTCACCGACCAGCCCACCGTCCGGCGCTCATTTTATTTTGGTTTGGCAACCGGATTTTTCTGCGCCGCGCCGCAGTTATTTTTCTTTTGGACTATTTTCGGCCCGGCGGCAATCGTTCTCTGGCTGGTCTTTGCGTTTTGGATCGGGCTGTTCACGGCGATTTCCTGCGGTGCAATCAGGCGCTGGGGAAAAACCAGGGCGATGTGGCTGGTTCCAATTGTCTGGACGGGAATTGAATATTTCCGGAGTGAACTCTACTACCTGAAATTTTCGTGGCTGAATATAGATTACGCCCTGCAAGTTCCATTTATTGGAATGTATTCATGCGGATTTCTTTTGCTAACGGCTGTGGCATTTGGCGGGACTGCATGTAATTATTTCTGGAAGAAAATAACTTTGATTGAATTGTTGGTTGTAATGGCAGTTATTTCAATTTGGTTTGCAATTATGTTTCCAGCGTATTCTGGCAAACCACGCCCACGCATAAATCTAGTCGGCATCCAAATGGAATTCCCGCCTCAAAACGCAATTCCAAAAATGTTGAATCAGGCGCTGGCAAAGAACACCAACGCGCAGATTTTCGTCTTGAGCGAATACACGCTCGACGGCGCAGTTCCCGATTCGTTGAAAAACTGGTGCCGCACCAATTCACGATTTCTTGTCGTCGGCGGAAAAGATTTCGTCACGAATCACATTTATTACAACACCGCCTTTGTCGTCGGCACGAATGGCGAGATTGTCTTCAAGCAGGCCAAGAGCGTTCCGATCCAGTTTTTTGATGACGGTTTGCCTGCGCAAAAGCAGGAAGTCTGGAATTCGCCCTGGGGCAAAATTGGCATCTGCATCTGCTACGATTTGAGCTACACGCGCGTCACCGACCGGCTGGTGGAGCAGGGTGCGCAACTGCTCATCGTGCCGACCATGGACGTGGTGGATTGGGGACGGCACGAACACGAACTGCACTCGCGCGTCGCGCCCGTGCGCGCGGCGGAATATGGCATTCCAATTTTTCGCCTCGCCAGTTCCGGCATTTCGCAGGCCGTTTCCGGCGGGGGAAATGTTGTTGCGCAAATTCCTTTTGGCAAAAGCGGCGAAATTCTTTCCGCGCAACTCCGCTTGCCGTCTCGCGGCTCGCTACCGCTGGATCGTTATCTCGCGCCGCTTTGCACGGTGTTGACGGGAATCGTCACGGCAATTCTCCTGTTCCTCACCTGGAAGGATAAACACGCGAAGCCGAAGAATTGAATACCGAGAAAATCCGCGAACGGTTCAAGGCGACTTCGGAGACGGCGGGGCAGGGAGTGCAATTTCCGACCGGATGGAAACGGCATTGGTTCCCGGAAAATCCGGAGGCACGGGAATTGTCACCGGCCTGCGGGCGAGCCATTGAATCGCACGCGGAACGATGGTCTGCACCGCCGCGCATCTCATGCTCGCAGGCTGCACGTCGCCCTTCCAGACGTGGCCGTAGGTGGAAACATAGATGCGGCCCTTGCCGTAGCTGACCGTCCATTCCACCGGCCATAACAATCCTTGTCTCGGCTTGGAATCGCGCGCGTAAGCGAGCACGTTCACATTTGTCGCCGGGCCACGAGCATAATAATAAACTTCCAGGCCGGGCGTGAGCCACGCGCGCGGCATCCCGGCATGAATAGTATCTTCGCCCAACCGCGTAATGAGGACATTGCCGCGCGTGCCGTGGCCGGTGGCGCCGCCCACACCGGGCGGAATCCGCACGAGCGAGCCGTCGTCGTTCACGCGGATGGCCGTGCCATAATCCGCGTTGCGCCAGCACAAGCCGACCATCTGCTCGTATTCCTTCCAGCCGACAAAGGCGTTTTCCGCAGAATGAAAAATGAACACGCCACCGCCGTCGCGGACAAAATCCTCAAAATCCTTCTTCACCGGCTCCGGCCATTTCGGGCCGTTGCCAATGTCGTTGCAGTTCTGGATCACCACGTCGTAATCGGAAAATTTCGGACGCCACGCGGTCCAGTCCCCGGCATTGGTCGTCTGCGGCGCGGTGCTGACGGCAACCTCGAACAAACCGGTCGGAGCGAGGATGCCGCGAATGAGCGCCGTCGTCTGCCGCCAGTCGTGATTGCTGAAGCCGTCCACGATGAGCACGCGGATTTTTGGCTGGCCGGTTCCGGCGGAAAGGGCAAATCCGGCAATCAAGATTGCCAGAAAGCACAGGCAAAGGCGGCGGTTCATGGCGCAGTGTTAATAGGAACGCGGCCCGGAGCGAACTTTTTTATCGCGCAATCTCTCGAAAGTGCTTCAGAAGCGGCTATTTCGCCGCGAGCGCGGCTTCGATGGCTTTGGTCACTTCGTCGGAATCCGGTTTTACGCTGGAATCAAAACGGTTCAGGATTTTGCCGTCGCGGCCGATCACGAACTTGGTGAAGTTCCACTTGATGTCGCCCGGAAACGGCGAGTCCTTGCCGGCGAGCGCGTCATAGAGCGGATGGCGGTTCGCGCCGTTGACTTCCAGCTTGTCAAACATCGGGAAGGTCACGCTGTATTTCGACGTGCAGAATGCCTTGATGTCCGCGTCCGTGCCCGGCTCCTGCCCGCCAAACTGGTTGCACGGAAAGCCGCACACCATCAGCCCCTGCAACTGGTATTTCAGATAAGTCGCTTCGAGCGCCGTGTATTGCGGCGTGAACCCGCACTTCGACGCGACGTTGACGACGAGAAGCACCTTGCCGGCATACGGCTTGAGCGAAACGTCCTTGCCGTCAATGTCCTTCAGCGGAATGTCGTAGATCGAACCGGCGGCGAGCGCGGAAAAAGTGGTGGTCATAATCGTGGCGATCAAAAGCAATGATGTTTTCATGGCGCAAACCATGCACCGGGCCGGTCAAACTGTCAATTGCCGTTTAATTGGCTCCTATCGCGCAATCCATCCGCCGCCCACCACCAAGTCATCCTGGTAAAACACCGCCGCCTGGCCGGGCGTGATCGCGCGTTGCGGCGAATGTAATTTCACTTTCACCGAGCCGTTGCCGGTCGGCGTCACCGTCGCCGCCGTGCCGGGATGGTTGTAGCGGATTTTCGCCGTGACTTCGATTGGCTCGGTCAATTGGTCGAACGGATGCCAGTTGCAGCGTTCGGCATTGAACTCATCGCGGTCGAGCGCGGCATCATCCCCGACGACGACGCGATTATTTTCCGCGTCGAGTTCCACGACATAGACCGGCTTGGGCGTGGTGATGCCAAGTCCCTTGCGCTGGCCGATGGTGTAAAACGCGATGCCGTCGTGCCGGCCGAGGACGTGGCCGTGCAGATCCACGATGTCGCCGCGCGTTTTTTGCACAAGGTTCGCCGACTGGAGAAAGCCGCCGTAATTGTTGTCCGGCACGAAACAAATTTCCATGCTCTCTTCCTTGTCTGCGGTTTTGAGATTGCAATGCCGCGCGACTTCGCGCGTGTCGCTCTTGGTCTTTTCGCCGAGCGGGAAAATGGCTCGCGCCAACTGGTCTTGGCGAAGTGAAAAAAGAAAATAACTCTGATCCTTTTTCAAATCGCGCCCGCGCTTGAGCAAATAGCGAGTAGGACAGGCATCTTGCCTGTCTCCATTTTTATTTTTTTCAGTTTGAGACAGGCGCGACGCCTGTCCTACGACTTTTTCAATGCGCGCAAAATGTCCCGTCGCAATAAAATCCGCGCCGAGCTGATCCGCACGGTCAATGAGCCGTCCGAACTTCAAATTCTGATTGCACATCACGCACGGATTCGGCGTGCGTCCGGCCTTGTATTCGTCGGCGAAGTATTGGATGACGTGCTTCTGGAATTCGCCCGCTTCATCAATCAGGTAATACGGGATGTCCAGCTTGTCACAAACCGAACGCGCGTCGGTGACGGCCTGCGGGCCGCAGCACTTGTCCTCGGCGCGGTTCACGCAATCCTGCGGCCAGAGCTTGAGCGTGATGCCGATGACCTCGTAACCCTGCTCGATCAAAAGCGCCGCCGTCGCCGAGGAATCAACTCCTCCGCTCATGCCGCAGACGACGCGCGTTTTTTTCGATGCAATCACAGCCGGAAAGTATAAAACGAAAAGCGGAAGCCGCAAGTTCAGTCAGCGTCTTGTTTTAGCAATGCGGTGAAGCCTGCCTGCTCGAAATGTTTGTCAGTGGTTAGGGCGTCGTGGATGCCGTGTCCTTTCATCACCACAAAGCTGATGCAATCGGTCAGCGACCAGTCTTTGTCCTGCCGTTCGCCCATGAGTTGCATCCCGCGCTCAAGAAGTTGCGAACCGAGCGGCACAATGGTCGCACGCGGACTGGCACGGAGACCCGTCACAAGCGCGAGAAAATCCGCATGGTCGGCGGCATGCGCGCAGGCATTGCCCAATTCCAAGAGAATAAATTCGGTGGTGATGATGGAATTTCCGGCGCGCGATTCGGCCAGCGCGCGGGAATGCACCGGGTCGTCGCCTCGCATAAGCGCAAGATAGAAGGACGTGTCGGCGAAAACGGCGCTCACGATTTTTTGGGCTCGCCGCTGACGTAATGGCCGTGGTTAAGGATGAAATCTTTCGGCCAGTGCGGGCGCGGCTTGGCCACCTTGAGAGCAGCAGCGACAAAAGGATCATCTGTCGGCGAGAGTTCAAGCGTTTCAATTCTCACATCCGCTCCTTCCGGCAATTTTGTTCCCGGCGGCAGAACGACCGCGCCATTCTTGATTTTTCCAGTAACGCTCATGGCTATCTTTTACCTTCAATCAGGCTCAAAAGCAAGCCGCCGCCCATGCCGCAGACGACGCGCTGACGCTTTTGCGAATTCACAGACGGACATTATACAAGGCGCGGGCGGCGTGTAAAATGGTTTGCGAGGCGCAAACTTGATTTACCGCTTCAATCAAAGTATTTTTTTGCCATGCAATATCAAGTTGTCATGGTTGAATCCGAAGAAGGTTTTGCGGTTTCTTGTCCCGCGTTGCCCGGCTGCCACAGTCAAGGCGCGACTCACGATGAAGCGCTGGCCAACATCCGCGAGGCCATTCAGCTCTGGCTCGAAGTCGCCGATGCAGATGCGGGGCGCGAGGCCGCAGCCGAAGGCGGGCGTTTCACCCGCGAACTTGTCACCGTTTAATTGTGCCGAAACTTCCGGGCATCAGCCAGCGCGACGCTGTGCGCGTTTTTGAAAAGCTGGGTTATCACATCGCGCGGCAAAGCGGACACATCGTGATGACTAATGGCAAACAACGGCTTGTCATTCCGCGCCACAATCCCATCAACGCAATCACCATGGGTTCGATTGCCAAAAGCGCCGGGCTAACACCGGATGAATTTCGCCAATTGCTTTAACTACTCATGCCGCAGACGACGCGCTGACGCTTTTGCGAATTCACAGACGAACATTATACAACTCGCGGACGGCGTGTAAAATGGTTTGAGGTGAAAAGGTTTTACTGCACTTTTTCAACGATTAGGAATTCAATCGGCGCAACGCCGGGAACGAGTTCCAATCCCAATTGGTCAATGAGTGCTTGCTTGAGATTTTCATTACTGTTGGTTTTTCTATCCCAAACCAAATCAGCATCAAAATTTCTGCGCCGCGAGGTTTGGTCAATAACTGGAATTTCACCAAGTTGACCTTCCACAAAACTGGTGATGTCACTCATTGTTCCATTTTTCAAATCAATTTCTCCACGCTCGCCAATGTTTTGGGAACTTGATGTGCCATTTTGATTTGTTGGCTTCTTCAATCCGGGCGCGTCCGGCTGTTTGACTCGCAGAAATAAAACATTCGTTTCAATAACTTCAGTTTTTCCGACGGCGTTGAATTGTTTCTTTATCAATTCCTTGAGCGCGTCCAATGTGCCCGATGGCAAATTGCCCATAAAATCATATTTCTTTTGTGGCAATGCAGTTGAAAAAATCGCACGCGTTTCTCTGACGCCATAAACCGCCAGGATAATTTGTTTTGGATCGGCTCCGACGCCAATAATTCTATTGCCGCCGCGAGCCCATGCACCGCCTCTATCGGGAAATTTTGTCGGAATAATTTTTACGATATGTGGCGCTTTGTTTAAATTCTGTGTGTCCGCTATTTCAGTATCCCATTTGTCGTCGTTGTGATTTTGGATTTCTTTGACCGTCACAGTCGCCGTTCCGACGGCGAGCAACACGCCCACGCCGACCACAACCGCCATTTTCATTTTTGTCCATGCCATAATTTTTAATGCTCCTTTGATGAGGGTTAAGGTTGAACCGCTGGCTGCCGCGCCTTTGGCAATCGCCACGGTCGTCACAGTTTTTGCCAGCGCCACCGGCGCGGCTTGCACGGAGTTGGCGGAAATCGTTCCGGCAATGATGGCCGTGGTCGAACTCACGCCGCGTCTTGTGAAAAATTTCCGCAGTTTTTCCAGCGCGCGGTTGACCCGTTTCTCCGCCGCCGCCTCGCTCGCACCCAGAGCCACGCCGACCTCGCGCAGGTTCCGGCCTTCATAAAATCGCAGCAGAATCGCCTGACGATCTTTCTCGCGCAAACCGGCAACGGCGCTGTCCAGCAACGGGCTGATTTTTATCCAGAGTTCCGTGCCGGTTTCATCCAAGACAGATTGCATATACGCCTCCTCTTCACGATGGCGACGGCGGGATTCGCTCCTGATGAAATTATTGGCCGTCAGCCGTGTGGCATGAAACAACCAACTGGAAAGCGCCTTGTCATGCCGCAACTGCGCCGCCTTCTTTGCCAGTATGATAAAGACCGCCTGCGTGATTTCCTCGGCGGCGTGCGGTTTGCCCGTCTGCCGCAGCCCCACGGAATAAACCAAGCTGACGTGCCGCTGCACCAGCGCGGTAAATGCCTCGTCGGAATTGCTTTCCGCGTATTGCCGCAACAGCGCGCTGTCGTCCGTGGGTTCCATTTGCGGATAAGTGTGCGCCGCCCGGCCAAAACCGACAATTTATTTGCAGCCATTTGCAACCGTGATGGCGTCCCGACAGAACGCCGCAAATTCGGAAGGGGAAGAATGCGGTTTTCTCCGTTGAAAATAACCCTGTGTTTCAGCACTGGGGAAATCGCCCGGTCTTTGCACCAACAAGATATGCATATATTTCCGTGCGTGCCGTTTCCCAACCGCGTAGATTTGGCACAAAGCCGCGCGCAAACATTGCGGACAAAATTTACGCAAGAGCTTTCTGGACGGCTTCGATCATTTCTTCGTGCTGGAACGGCTTGCTAAGGGCGGAGTGCGCGCCGAGCTGGCGCGCCATCTGGCGGAACAGTTCGGGCGGCAGCCAGCTTGATTTGGCGGTGGCGATGAACCGCGCCGGCACGGGTTGACGGCGCAATTCGGCGAGCGTCTCAAAGCCGTTCCTGTCCTTCATGATCAATTCGGCGATGATGAGGTCGAATGGATTTTCGCGGTGCAACCGGACAGCCTCCTTTGCGTCGTCGGCGTGGCTGACCTCGTAGCCTTCATCGGAGAGGATCATTTCCGTCAACATTCGCAGTTCAGTTTCGTCGTCAACCAGAAGGATTCGCGGGCGGGTCTGCGGATTGAATTTCATCATGGAACCGCGTGTGCCAGTTTTTCGGTGGAATTGATCTTGGTGGTTTCGCGCGCCATGGTTTTGTTGGCGATTTCCTGCGCGAGCATCATGCGGAGCGCCATGAGGTTTTCCTTGGCGATGAGTCCGATGGCGCCGACCTCGCGCGCGAGCTGCCGGAAATGCGGCTGGCTGTCGCTCGTGACGATCATCACGCGCGCCGCCGGATATGCTACGCGCATCGCCTCGGTGGACTGAAAGCCGTTGAGTCCGGGCATATGCACGTCCATCGTGACCCAGCTCGGCTTGAACTCGCGCGCGAGCGGCACGGCTTCGTCGCCTCTGGAACATTCGCAATACGTCATACCCGGAAAATCCAGGAACTTGCGGATCATTTCCCTCGTGCTGGTGTGGTCATCCACTATCATCAACCTCATAAAGATTTAATCTGCACGAAGGGGCGTCGGCGCGTAATTGTTGCAGCCACATATTTTGGAGTAGGTAGTCACCGCCATTTTTCCCAGGTGAAACTACTTAAGCGCCTTAATCACATTGTTATCCAGATGTGCGGATATACGAATGAAAGCCGCTAACTAAATTTCGTTTTTCTCTTGTTTTCATTTGCTCCGATGAGTATTGTGTGAGGCGAAACCCTACTTAAATTTCACCGTTATGAAACTTGATCTCGGAGAAATGTTTTTTTCAGACTTGCCGAAAGCCCGGCGGCGGCGGCAAAAGTTGTGGTCTTTTTTAATAATAGTATTTGTGGCACTGCTGGTCGCTGGCTGCATTACGCTGATTTTGATTTTTGAGAACAGAACGGGCGGCGGGTTTTGAGATGCAAAACGGAAAGTTGAGGAATTAAAGCCAGCCATCCCGCCCCAGTAAAATTTAGACCAGGCTTGCCCGCAAAATTTATTTCCAGGTTAAATGTGGGTAAGTCCAAGATTTTGAGGATACGGAAGAAACGCCTTAAACCGCCGAGCGATTTTCAAGCGCAAACTGCAAGAGGCTGTGGCTGCCGGTCAGTTCAAGCTTGGCACAAATGTTCGTGCGGTGCGCCTCGACGGTGCGCGGGCTGATGAAGAGTTCCGCGCCGATTTCGCGGCTGGTTTTCTTTTCGGCAATGAGCTTGAGGATGCGCACCTCGGCCTTCGTCAAATCGTCAAGCCCCGGTTTTTTGGCGGCGAGCAGCTCGGCGCGGTTGCGTCGCCGGACCAGGTAGCCGGAAATTGTCGGGCTTAAATAGTGCCCGCCATCGGCGACGGCGACAATCGCCTTCAAAATTTCCTCGACGGCGTTTTCCTTGAGCACGAAACCGCTCGCGCCGAAATCCAGCGCGCGGTTGCAGGTATCCTCGTCCTTGTGCATCGTGAGCATGATGACGTGCGTGTGCAGGCGTCTGGATTGCAGTTTGCGCGCGATTTCAAGGCCGGACAGTCCGGGCAGGTTCACGTCCAGCACGGCCACGTCCGGCTTTTTTTCCTGGATCAACAGCATTGCGTCCTCGCCATCGCCGGTTTCACCGGCAAGTTCAAATCGCCCGTCTTCGGTGATGACCTGGCGCAGTCCGCTGCGGAACAGCGGATGGTCGTCAACAATCAAGACTTTGATGCGATTCGACATGGCTGAAATTTTTCGACGGCGTGAAACGCCGCCACAGTTTTAACCTTGTTCGGCGGAAATGGGAATTGTAATTTCGATGCGCGTGTCCTTTTCCGGCTGCGAATCAAGTTTCATTTTGCCATCGAGCATTCGCACGCGCTCGGCGATGTTTTTCAATCCCAAGCCTTTCCCGTCGCCTCCGCTTGTAAAACCACAGCCGTCATCTTCAATCC
>DATCDZ010000086.1:0-3228 GCA_036510395.1 Verrucomicrobiia bacterium | reverse complement strand
TAAAGTTGTCCGTGCAACAAAGGCTCGAAATTAATCGTCTGCGTCACGCCGTCTTCAAATTGCAGTTTGAGCGTGTGCGGCGCGATGACCGCAACGCTTTTCACAAAATGAATGGCGTGTTGCTTCACGGTTTTAATTTACACATTTCAGCCCAGCGGCGCAATCGGCAAAGGAGATTCGCCGGATTGCAGGCGTTGCCAGTCGGATTGCAATTCGTCCCCGTGCAATTCCGCCCATGCTTCAACCAGTCGCGCCTGCCGTCGCGGAAGTGAACCGGCAATCAGTTCGACGGGAGTAATTTGATAAACGGCAACTGCATCGCCGTGGTAGGCGTGAAAATGCGGCAGATGATGCGGCGCGCCAGCTTCGAGAAACATACGGATGACGATTCCGTAAAATCTTGAAAGCTCTGGCATAAAAATTTACCGCCCGCAGCAATTTTTATATTTCTTGCCGCTGCCGCAGGGGCATGGGTCGTTGCGGCCGACTTTCGGGCCGGTGCGGATTGGTTTGGCTTTGGCCTGTGCCTCTGTTGCGGCGGCGGCTTCGCTGACGACGTCGCTGGGTTTTGCGCCGCCGGAACTGGCGGTGGTTGTTCCGCCGAACGCGCTTGGCATCTGGTGCAAGGTTTGTTGCGGAACGTTTTTCAGGAAATTTTCAAAAGCCATCATGCTTGACGCGCTGCGGAAGACGTTGTGGCAGATTTCCGTCTTCACGTTGACCATGAGTTCGTCGAAAATCTTGAACGCCTCGGCTTTGTATTCGACGAGCGGGTCGCGCTGGCCGTGTGCGCGCAGGCCGATGCTGTGGCGCAGGCTGTCCATTTCGTAAAGATGCTCCTGCCACAATTTGTCAATCGCGGTCAAAATCGTGTAGCGCTCGACGGTCGCGAGTTTTTCCGGCTCCTCGAAACTGATTTTGATTTCGTAGGCGTTGCGGATTTTTTCGGAAATGAAATTGCAGACGGCGAATTGCGCCTCGGTCAAGCCGTCGTATAACGAACCGGAAACAGGTTTTTCTTTTCCAGATTCGGCGGCTTTGAGAATTTCGCTTTCCGGCATTCCGAGCGGGAAATTCAGGTTCACCCAGTCGGCGAGCTGGCGGATTTTCCATTCGGTCGTGTCGGCGTCGGCGTTTGTGAACTGCTCGACTTTCAGGATCACGACTTCCTCGATGATGTCCATGAGCCGGTCGCGGACGTCCTCGCCGTGGATGATTTCGTTGCGGAAACCGTAGATGACTTCGCGCTGCTTGTTCATCACGTCGTCGTATTCGAGCGTGCGCTTGCGCTGCTGGAAATGGTGCTGCTCGACTTTTTTCTGCGCGCTTTGGATGGAATAATTCAGCCAGCGGTGTTCCAGCTCGTCGCCTTCCTTGAAGCCGACGCCTTCCATCATTTTCACGATGCGGTCGGACCCGAACAGCCGCATCAAATCATCTTCAAGCGAAATGAAAAAGTGCGACGAACCGGGATCGCCCTGGCGCGAGCAGCGTCCGCGCAACTGCCGGTCAATGCGCCGGGACTCGTGGCGCTCCGTGCCGAGCACGTGCAGGCCGCCGGCTTCCGCGACGCTCGCGCCGAGTTTGATGTCCGTGCCGCGTCCGGCCATGTTTGTCGCAATCGTGATCGCGCCGCGCTGTCCCGCGCGCGCGACGATTTCGGCCTCCTGCTCGTGAAATTTCGCGTTCAGCACGGAGTGAATCAAGCCTTCGCGCTTCAGCATCTTTGAAAGCATTTCGCTCGTCTCGACGCTTACCGTGCCGACGAGAATCGGTCGTCCCTGCGCGTGGAGCGTCTTGATTTCCTTGGCGACCGCACCGAATTTTTCGCGCCGCGTTTTATAGACCGAATCGTTGCCGTCCTTGCGGATGTTTGGTTTGTTCGTCGGAATCGTCAGCACGCCGAGTTTGTAGATGTCGAAAAATTCCGCCGCCTCCGTTTCCGCCGTGCCGGTCATGCCCGCGAGTTTTTGGTAAAGGCGGAAATAATTCTGGATCGTGATCGTCGCGAGCGTCTGCGTTTCGCGTTCAATCGCGACGCCTTCTTTCGCCTCGACCGCCTGATGCAAACCGTCGCTCCAGCGGCGACCGGGCATCAAGCGCCCCGTATGCTGGTCAACGATGAGGACTTTGTTTTCCTGCACGACATATTCCACGTCGAGCTGGTAAAGCGAATACGCCTTGAGCAATTGCGAGATCGCGTGAATCTTCTGCGCCTTCGCTTCAAACTCCTGCTGCAATTTTGTTTTTGCTTCGAGCCGCTTTTTCGCGTCGGTTTCCGCGCCTGCGTCAATGTCGTGCAGCATCGTATTCAAGTCGGGCAGCACAAACGCGTCCGGGTCTTTGGGGCTGACAAAATTGCGGCCCTTCTCGGTCAAATCCGCCTCGTGACTTTTTTCGTCAATCGCAAAAAGCAATTCTTCCTTCTCGCGATACAGGTCAACTTTCTTTTGATCCTGATGCAATGACAATTCCGCCTGGTTCATCAGCTTGAGATATTCCGGGTTTTCCAGAATTTTCATCAAGCCTTCGGATTTCGGCTGGCCGGTTTTGACGCGGAACAGAAGCAAACCGGTTTCGCGTTCGAGTTCGTCGGCGTTCGTGATGTTCGAGCCGTCCGTCGGATTTAATTTTTTGATGAGCGCCTCGGCCTCGGACAAAAAGCGGTTGCACAATTGCTGCTGCGCGCGGACGAGCGAGTCAACGAGCGGTTTCCATTGCGCGAACTGCTCGTCGTGCGTATGCATCGAAGGGCCGGAAATGATCAGCGGCGTGCGCGCCTCGTCAATCAGAATGGAATCCACTTCGTCCACGATTGCGAAATAATGTCCGCGCTGAACTTGCTCCTCTTTGCGCGAGGCCATGCCGTTGTCGCGCAGATAATCGAAACCGAATTCCGCGTTCGTGCCGTAGGTGATGTCGCAGGCGTATTGCTCGCGGCGGACGTTTGGCGGCTGGCTGTTCAAGATGCAGCCGACGGTCAGGCCGAGAAATTTGTAAACTGCACCCATCCATTCCGCGTCGCGCGCTGCGAGATAATCGTTCACCGTCACGACGTGGACGCCGCGCCCCGTGATCGCGTTGAGATAAACCGGCATCGTGCTGACGAGCGTCTTGCCTTCGCCCGTGGCCATTTCCGCGATCTTGCCGTTGTGCAATCCCATGCCGCCGATGAGCTGCACGTCGAACGGAATCATCTCCCATTTCAACGGCTGGCCGCGCACGGTG
>DATCDZ010000085.1:0-25673 GCA_036510395.1 Verrucomicrobiia bacterium | reverse complement strand
GCGGCGCGGGCGAGCGCGACGAGCGAATACGCGCTCACGTCGTGCGCGACCCGAAACGCTTCACGGCTCGTGTTCACAAACTCGCCTTCGAGCGCGTCTTTTGGCGCGTAAGCGACCGAGTGCAAAAGCAAATTCAATTTTCCAAATTGCGCGCCGACCGTTTTGAAAACCGTTTCAATTTCGTCGTCCTTCGTCACGTCGCACAGCAAAATCAAAGTGTCCGCGCCAAACGTTCCGGCGAGTTCGGTGACGTTTTCCTTGATGCGCTCGCCTTGAAATGTGAACGCGAGTTTCGCGCCCTCGCGCGCCCATGCCTGCGCGATGGCCCACGCGATGGAGCGTTTGTTGGCGACGCCGAAGACAATTCCAGTTTTTCCGTCGAGTAGTGGCATAAATAAATTCGTTAAAAGCGTTGAATGGTTGAATCGTTAAATCGTGAAAAGATTAAAACATTTTCGCGGCGCGCAAAGAAAAATCAATGTAGGAGCCGAGGTGACGAGGCTCAAATTTCAAAACAAATAAATGAGACTTCTTACGTCGTCTCCTACATTTTCAACAGCCTCGACTCGCGGCGGCGGATAAATTAAAGTTCCGTGAATGGATTCAAATCACATCGTTGACGGTCTGCTTTTTTACATCGGCTTGGTCGTGCTGCTGACGTTTCATGAATTTGCCCACGCATGGGCGGCCTGGAAACTTGGCGACGACACGGCGCGGCTGCAAGGCCGCCTGTCACTAAATCCAATTGTCCACATTGATCCGATTGGCACGGTGCTATTGCCACTGTTTATGATTTTCGGCCCATCGCGGTTGACAAATTTTGCTCTAGGCTATGCAAAACCTGTTCCTTTTAATCCAGCTAATCTCGGCAACCGTTGGCGCGATGAAATGCTCATCGCGATGGCCGGTCCGGCGATGAATATAATTTTGGCCGTGGTGCTGGTCGGTTTCGCACGTGTCGCCGTAATTTTCAATTCTGAAGCTGCGGTGGAATTATTTCTTCAGATGGCGGCCTTGAGTTTGATGCTATGTTTTTTCAATCTGATTCCAATTCCGCCGCTGGATGGTTCTCACGTCATGCGAAATTTGAGTGGCATGAGTTACGAAACTTACTGGCGACTTTGTCAGCACCCCTTTATCAATTTCGCGGTTATAATCATCGTGCTGAACCTTCCTGGCGTGCGCTGGCTTTTAAGTCACGCCACCAACTACACGCTTACGTTGATAGCTCTCTGCTTCGGCTTTCCGTCGCAGTAAAATCGGAGCGCGGACGGCTCGTCCGCGTGTTGTTTTATTTTGAACTCGCGGGCGAGCCGCCCGCGCTCCTTTATTTCTTGAAATAAAGTTCCTCGGCGTTCCACGAAACGTGATCAATGTCAAACGGCGTCACCTTGACATTGCCGATGGTTGTTTTGACGGCGGCATAATAAATTGGCACGGCGGTCCAAATTTCCGGCTGTTGTTCGCCAAGAATTTCCTGAACTTCGTCGAAATCTTTTTTGCGTTCGTTGAAATCGAGCGTTTTGAGTTGCGCGTCCATCAATTGATCAATTCGCGCCTCCCATTCGGTGGAAGGAATTTTTTGCTGCGGAAACCAGTTATGTGAAAAGCCGCTGGATTTGAGGATGTTCATGCTCGCGGCTGGTTCGGGCGCGCCACCTTCGGAAAGCAGGACGCATTCGAAATTATGATTGTTGTCCATTTTGTCTATCAGCGTGTTAAATTCAACCGGCTGAAAAATGACGTGAATGCCAATTTTTTCCAGGTCCGACGCGATGAGGAGGCACATTTTTTGTCTCATGCCGTTTCCGGTGTTGGTGTTCAGGACAAATTCAATTTTATTTCCATCGGCGTCGGTCAGAAAATCATCGCCATTCCGCTTTTCGATTCCAATCTCCTTCAGCAGTTCCAACGCCTTGGCGGGGTCATGGGCATATTTTGGCGTGTTCGGATTAAACCATTTTTTATTGCCGCGCGTCACAAATCCGTATTCCGGTTCTGAATGGCCGGAATAAACCGTTTTGACAATGGCCTCGCGGTCAATCGCGTAAGCAACGGCCTGACGGAATTTCATATTGCGAAACCACTTCAATTTTTTCGGGTCCACCAGCGGCTTGCCATCCTTGTCCAAGTTTGTGTTTTGATTGAACACGATGAAGCCGTCGTCTGCGCCGGGGCCCGGTTCGAGCAATTTAATTTTTCCATCTGCCTCCGCCGCCTTGAACGTGTCGTATTCATCAGGCTTGATTTCGTCATCAATGTCGTCCTCGCCGTGCAACATGCGCAGCGACATGGCATTCCAATCCGGCACGATGCTGTAAATGATGTTGTCGAAATACGGCAGACGCGTGCCGTTGCTGTCCACTTCAAAAAAATACGGATTGCGCGTGAGCAGGACATATTGCGCCGGCTTGTAATCCTGGATGAGAAACGGCCCGCTGCCGACGATGTCCTGCGGTTTCCAATTGATGCCGTAGGCGGAATTAAAAGTGCCCTCCGCGACATATTTTTCCAAAATGTGCTTGGGCATGATCGGCACGCCTGCGCCGAACGTCGTCAAAAACGGCGCATAAATGTCCGGCGTCACAACCTGAACCGTCAAATCGTCCATCTTCGTCACCGTGAAATTTTTCTCCTCCTCGCGCAATGCGTCGGCGATGACCGGATTGATGTTCGTGTTGTATATCAAATCGTTGCAGGTGAACACCACGTCATCGGCGGTGATCGGCTGGCCGTCGCTCCAACGCAAATTTTTTCGCAGATGAAACGTCCACGTCTTGTTGTCCGGCGCATTGGTCCACCAGTCGGCAAGTCCGGGACTGACTTCCTGCGTGTTCGGGTCGTAGCCGAGCAACGAGGCAAAAAGAAAACGGTAAATGTCCGCCGAGGATTGTTCATTGCCGGTGATGGGATTGAACGTTTTCGGGTCAACAAATGTGGAAAGCACCAATCGCCCGCCCGGGATTCCAGGATTGCAATCGGCGACCAGCGGCGGATCGGGCAGGGGATAGCTGGCGGTTGTTACCGGAGTATTTCCAAGTTTTTTTCCACAACCGGAGAAGCAAGCGGCTGCGGCCGTTAAAATGACAAATGCCCCGACAAAATTTTTCATGATCAATTAATTGTAGCAGCCGGCATGGGCCGGCTCACTTCAAAAATAGAGCGAACTGACGTTCGCGGCTACGTTTAATTTCCTTTTCACTCGCCCGCGCGTAAATTTTTTGCCACGTTTCAGAAGGTTGTTGCGATGTTGCGATTTATTTTCAAACGGCTGCTGCACATGATTCCGCTGTTGATCGGCGTCTCGCTGCTCACGTTTCTGCTCATGTCGCTCGCGCCCGGCAATTATTTCACCGCGCTCCAGCAAAATCCGCAAATCTCGCCCGACACCATCGCAAAGCTCAAGGCCCAATTCCATCTCGATAAGCCGTGGTATGTCCAATACTGCTACTGGCTTAAAAATATTTTGCACGGCGATTTCGGCTACTCGATGGCCTACAAAATTCCCGCCACGTCGCTCATCTTTCAGCGACTGTGGAACACTTTTGTGCTTTCGTTTTGCGCCATGATCATCGCGTGGGGAATTGCCATTCCGCTGGGAATCTGGGCCGCTGTCAAAAAAGATTCGTGGGTTGACCGTTTCTGCTCGCTGATTGCGTTCGTGGGCTTGTCCATTTCGGACATTCTGTTGTCGCTGCTCGCGCTGTGGTTCGCGGCTTCAACCGGCTGGTTTCCCATCGGCGGCGCGCAAAGTTCGCTCCACGATCTGATGTCGCCGCTGCAACAATTTTGGGATTTCGCGCACCACTTGATTTTGCCCGCGCTCGTTCTCGCCGCGTCCGATCTGGCCGGCATCATGCGACAGATGCGTTCCAATCTGCTCGACACGCTGCGCGCCGAATACGTCACCGCCGCCCGCGCGCGCGGCCTCGGCGAAGGCTGGGTGATTTACAAACACGCGCTGCGCAACGCCATCAATCCGCTGCTCACGATTTTTGGCTACTCGCTCGCCGGCCTTTTGAGCGGCGCGTTCATCGTCGAAAATATCATGGCGTGGCCGGGGCTCGGACGGCTGACGATGGAAGCCTTTTTTGCGAAAGATTCCTATCTCGTCGTGGATTGCGTCGTCATGGCCACGGCGCTTTTGATCGTCGGAAATTTCATCGCCGATATTTTGCTCGCGTGGAGTGATCCAAGAATCCGGCTGAAATAAAATGGAAACCGCAGAACCCATTTCAACCGCAGAACCGAAGCTCGCGCTCTCGCCATGGCAATTGTTCTGGCAGCGGTTCAAACGCCGTAAAATCGCCATGGCCGGCGGCGTCATTTTGATTTTTCTTTATCTCGTCGCGATTTTTGCCGGTTTCATCGCGCCACATCATTACGACCATTTGGACACTGATTATTCCTTTCATCAGCCGCTTTGGCCGAAGCCGTCGGGCTTTCACCTGGTCGTGCCGCGTTACGAACCGGCACCCGGCGATTTCGTTTATCGCGAAGTGCCGGACGACACCAAGCCACTGCATTTTTTTATTCGCGGCGACAAATATGAATTGTTCGGATTCATTCCCGCTTCAATTCATCTTTTTGGCACGGGCGACAAAAATTATCCGGTTTTCCTTTTCGGCGCGGACCAATTCGGGCGCGACATTTTTTCGCGGGTGCTTTATGGCTCGCAAATTTCGCTGTCCATCGGTGTCATCGGCATTTTGCTTTCGTTCACGTTCGGCATGATGATCGGCGGCATTTCCGGTTATTTTGCCGGCGCGACCGACACCGTCATCATGCGATTTTGCGAACTCATCATGTCCATTCCCGCGCTGTATCTCATCATTTCGCTGCGCGCGACGTTTCCGCCCGGAATGAGTTCGGCGCAAATATACGCGATGATAATAATTATTTTGAGTTTCATCGGCTGGGCGGGCATGGCGCGTGTGATTCGTGGAATGACATTGTCACTGCGCGAACAGCAATTCATTCTCGCCGCGCGCGCGCTGGGACAGTCAAATTTCAAAATCATCGTGCGCCACATTTTGCCGAACACCTTTTCCTACGTCATCGTCGCTGCGACTTTGAGCGTGCCGTATTACATTCTTGGTGAAGTGGTGTTGAGTTTTCTCGGCGTCGGCATCCAGGAACCGCAAGCAAGCTGGGGAAATATGCTTTCCGCCGCGGAAGACGTTCAATATTTGCAAAATTATCCGTGGCTGCTCGCGCCGAGCGCGGCGATTTTCATCACCGTTCTCGCTTTCAACTTCCTCGGCGATGGATTAAGAGACGCGGCGGACACCAAATCAAATTAAAAATGAAAAATTCAAAATTAAAAATCGCCGGCGTGCCGAGTCCGTTTTTTGCATTTTTAATTTTTAATTTTTAATTCGCATGAACCTCCTCGAAATCAAAAATCTGAAAATGGACTTCGGCAAAAATACCGAGGCATTGCGCGCGATTGACGACGTGTCCTTCACCATCGGCGCGGGCGAAACCGTCTGTCTCGTCGGCGAAAGCGGCTGTGGAAAAACTGTGACCGCACTTTCCATCGCGCGACTCGTGCCGACGCCGCCGGCCAATTACGTCGGCGGAGAAATTTTATTGAATGGCCGCGATACCTTGAAAATGTCCGCGCGCGAACTGCAACAGATTCGCGGTGGCGTGGTCAGTTACGTTTTTCAAGACCCGGGTGCGTCGCTGAATCCTGTTTTCCGCATCGGCAACCAGATCAAGGAATCGCTCAAGCTGCACAAACCGGAAAAAGCGAACGACGCCGAAGTCGTCCGCCTGCTGAAACTGGTTGGCATTCCCGCGCCGGAATCGCGCATCAAAAATTATCCGTTCGAGATGTCCGGCGGCATGCAGCAGCGCGTGATGATCGCGATGGCGCTGGCGAGCGAGCCGAAGTTGCTCGTCGCCGACGAACCGACCACCGCGCTCGACGTGACGATCCAGGCGCAGATTCTGGATTTGTTGAGCGAGCTGAAGCAGCGGCTCGGCATGGCGATTTTGCTCATCACGCACAACCTCGGCATCGTCGGCGACATGGCCGACCGCGTGGCCGTGATGTATGCCGGGCAGATTGTTGAACTCGCGCCCGCCAAGGAATTGTTGCGCCGACCGCTGCATCCTTACACGAAGGCGTTGATGAATTCCGTGCCGAAACTGCGCGGCGGTGCCGACCGCCTCTCGGCCATTCCCGGCAACGTCCCGCGCATCGGCAATTTCCCGCCCGGCTGCCGCTTCGCCCCGCGCTGCCCGATTGCCAGGCCGGAATGTTCCGAGAAAATTCCTGAACTGCTCGAAGTCGAACCCGGACGTTTCGTGAGATGTCCGTTTTGGAAATAAAATTTTTAACCGTAAAGGCGCAAAGTTGAAGAAGAATTGTTTTTACTGCCGTTGACACGTTTTGAAAAATAGTCAGACTGTTGTTCAGAGCATAACAACTATGAGGAAATTCTTATTTTGTTGGTTGGTTTTGGCTGTGACTATTCTAGTGAATGGCGCCAAAGCCACCACGACTTTTCCAATTGCGACCAATCCTGCCGTGACGGAAGTTGCGGGCGGATTCGCAACCAGCGGCTCCAACAGCATTGTTAGCATTCTGGCCGGCACGAATGTTTGTTATCAGCTTGTTTCATCAAATGGAACATTGATTGGTTCGTTAGTCACTATTGGCAAAAGCTTGGGATTTCCATATATCGCTTTTGGCAGCACCAATTATTTATCTATCTGGTTCGATGACTTCGTGAGCAGCCCTTTTGGACAAATTATTTCTTCGAGCGGGGCAACCGTCGGCTCGGCTTTTTCATTGGGATCAGGCGTGTCAAAAGTAAGCGCTCTAACATCCGATGGCACAAATTTTCTGGCGATATGGCAGGACGGCAGTAAAAATTTCTACGGTCAGTTGGTGACTTCGACAGGGACTTTGTCCGGTGCGGCGTTTTTGATCAGCAGCCAATTGCAAAATGGAAGCAGTGCCGCCGCGACTTTCGGTAAAACGAATTATCTTGTCGTCTGGCAGAGCAACAATGGGAGCGTCGGCAATGTGAACCAAGCCTTTGGAGAATTTGTATCTGGGAATGGTTTAGCGGGAAGCCCATTCCAAATCAGCCTGACCTCTTCGCCGGATCAAACTTTTCTCACTGTCGCGTTTGATGGCACCAATTATTTGGCGGTATGGCCCTGGCATTCCGGACCTGCAACTGGAGGAAACGTCACAAATTGGCAATTTAACGCCCGGCTGGTTTCACAAATCGGCACTTTTCCGGGAAGCGAACTCGCTTTGATTACAAACCGCAATCAGATTATTCCTTCATTGGCTTTTGATGGCGTAAACTATTTGCTGGCCTATGGCTTCGATAGCAACAGCACGAATTCGGACAGAAACTTGCGTTGTCAGTTTATTGATCGTTCGGGCAATCTGGTGGGACCCTTATTCACTCCGTTCGCGCCGTCAGGAACGAATACGACTTTATTTGCACTCCACAGCCTTTTCTTTAGCGGAACCAGATTTGGGATGGCCGCCTCGTTGGGAACATTGGGAGTAAATGGCGACGTTTTCGGTGTGTTCATTCCAGCAAGCACAACTCCACCAACATTGACGGCCAGCAATCTCGTCGGAACACAATTTCCGCTCCAGCTCACCGGCACGCCGGGCATCAACTACGCAATTCAAGTCCGCACCAATCTTGTATCGGGCAATTGGACAGATGTGGTCACGAATTCTCCAACGAACGGCACTTTTAGTTTCGACGATACGCACGCGACCAATGCCAGCCGTTTTTATCGTGCTTTGAAACAATAAAAGTTCACTTTCACGGCATCATCAAATTTTCTCCGCGTCTCTGCGATAAATCCAGTTTTGCCGCATTGACGCCAAACCGCATTGCGCTTAATTTTCCAGCATGAGCACGGTTGCTGAAATCAAGGCGGCGATTCCCTCGCTGACGCTCGCAGAGCGCGAAGACATCGCGCGCTATCTGCACGACTGGACGGATGACGATTGGGATCGTCAAATGGCTGCCGACGCCGAGCCGGGCGGCAAGCTGCATCGGCTGATGGAACAAGCGGAAGCCGAGGCCAACGCCGGAACATTGCGCGACTTTCCCGGTCGGGAATTGAAATGAATTCCAAGGCCGCCGCGTCCTTCTGGAAAAGTCACGATGAACTTCCAGCACAGGTTCGCAAGCTGGCTTTGAAGAATTTCCGGCTGTGGCTGGCCAATCCTGATTATCCTTCGCTGCATTTCAAGCCTTTCAAAAAGAATTTCTGGTCGGTCAGGGTCGGCGATCATTATCGGGCGGTGGGTTATTACCGGGACAGTGAAACATTCGTCTGGACTTGGATTGGCACGCACGAGGAATACAATAAATTCTGACGCATTGACGCCAAACGGCATTGCGCTTAATTTTCCAGCATGAGCGCGGTTGCTGAAATCATTTTCCAAGTCACGCCTTGCGCGGAAACCGGCGGTTACGTCGCGCGCTGGGACGCGCCGCGCGACGGTGGCGGCATCACCACGCAGGGAGATTCGTTCGCGGAACTCGACGCGATGATCGCCGATGCCGTCGGCGGTTACTTCGAGCCGAAGCAACGGCCCAAGCGCATCCGCCTGCATTTTTCCCAAGACCCGATTCTCGCCGTCGCGTGAAAATTCCCCGGGACGTCAACGGCGTTGAAGCAGTTCGCGCATTGAAACGTCTCGGCTTCGTCCAGCTTCGCCAGACCGGCTCGCATCTCATTCTTCGCAAAGACAGCCGCACGGTTGTCGTTCCGCAGCAC
The DNA here is from genome assembly GCA_036510395.1 of Verrucomicrobiia bacterium. GTDB lineage: Bacteria > Verrucomicrobiota > Verrucomicrobiia > Limisphaerales > UBA11358 > UBA11358. Next base: position 16,898 of record DATCDZ010000085.1, on the reverse strand, counting down.
AAGCCAATCAAGCCCGGCACGCTGAAAGGCGTCATCGAACAGGCAGGATTAACTCTGGAAGAATTTGTGGAAGAGCTTTGACCTTTTTGCCGCATTGACGCCAAACCGCATTGCGCTTAATTTTCCAGCATGAGCACGGTTGCTGAAATCAAGGCTGCGATCCTCTCGCTGACGCTCGAAGAGCGCGCCGAGGTCGCGCGTTGTCTTGGCAATTGGCAGGACGACGAGTGGGATGAGCAGATGAAACGCGACATCGCCGCCGGCAAGCTGGACAAGTTGCTGTCCAAAGTGGACGACGACATCGCGCACGGAAAACTCCGCGACCTTCCGTAATTTCCAAAACGCACGAGGATTTCTGGGCTTGCTTCGACGCTTTGCCAAAAGCGATTCAAAAACTGGCGCGGGAAAAATTTCATCTCTGGCTGGAAGAGCCTTTTAATCCTTCGTTGCAGTTCAAGGAATTGCTGCAAGATGTCTGGTCGGCCCGCATCAATCAAAATTACCGCGCGCTCGGTCGCCGCAAGGGAAATTTAATCGTATGGTTTTGGATTGGCACGCACGCCGAATACGACCAACTGTTGAGACGTTTAAAATAGTTTTGCCGCATTGACGCCCAACCGCATTGCGCTTAATTTTCCGGCATGAGCACGGTTGCTGAAATTTACACCGCGATTCAAGAGCTTTCGCTGCAAGAGCGTTGCGAATTGGAGGCATTGCTGCATCCGTTCGAGGACGATGATTGGGATCGGCAAATGAAGCGCGATGCCGCCGCCGGCAAGTTCGGTGCGCTTCATGACGCGGCGGAAGCTGAACACGCCGCCGGCAAAACGATTCCGCTCACTGACATCCTGCGCGAACCGTGATCATTCCCAGCCGAGGAACATCCGAATTTTGGCGGCGATATCGCGCGCTGCCCGCCGAAGTGCGGACGCTGGCGCAAAAGAATTACCGGCTCTGGTCGGCAAACGCTTTTCATCCATCGCTGCATTTCAAATCCATCGACAAGTCTGATTGGTCAGTGCGCGCGGGCGGCCATTATCGCGCCGTTGGAAAATTTTCCGGCGAGACTTTTCTTTGGGAATGGATCGGCTCGCACGAGGAATACAACAAACGGTTTTGAGCCGTTCGCAGTTTTGCCGCATTGACGCCAAACCGCATTGCGCTTAATTTTCCAGCATGGGCGGCGCATTCGTCTATCGGCTAGGACGTGGCCTTCTCAAGGCTGAAAGAGGGGTTCGATTCCCCTATGCGCTACCAATTTTATGATGAATGTGTTTCAAATTATTTTCACGCCGGCGGGCGCCGCCGAACTGGGGCGGATGCCAAAGGAACTGCAATTGCAGATTCTCGGCGAGTTTCGCGGCCTGCCCCAGCAGGTGCTCGGCACGGAACTGGACGAGTTTGGCAAGCTGGAGCAGGGCGGACGGACGCTGCACCGTTTTCGCGTTGGCGACTACCGTGTTTATTTTGAGCGGCATGAACTGGGCGTGCTCGTCCACCGGATTTTGAGCCGCAACACGTTGAAGGATTTTCTGTTCCGTTCCGGCCTGAAAACGGGCGAGGACGAGGCGTTGCAGGAAAACCCGAAGTTCTGGGAATTGATTGAGACGGCCAAGGTTCACAAGGCATGAACCTCCAAAAGATTTGCCCGATTGCCGCTGAAATTTTTATGGCGGGGTCGGAGCGTCCGGTGACGTTGGAGGCGCTATGTTTGGAGTGACTCCGGCTGCAGCGTCCTCATCGGTGACCGGATAAATTTGAGCGATTGGATCGTGGTCCTGTTGCGCTTTAAGGTGATTGGCCAAGATTAATAATTCTTGAGTGTCCGGATCCATCGGGGCCTGCGTTTGCGTAGTGGTATTGACGTTTGCCGAGCCGGTGCTGTTCACGCCGCTTTGTCCACCAGCGCCATTTCCCCTGCTCGCCAAGGCATTGACTTCATTTGCGCTGTTGTTGACCGCGCCGCCCGGCAGAACCGGCAAGCGGATTCCGCCGACGGACTTGAATCCCGGCACCCCCGGCGTGCCTGCGACCGCACCCGTTGAAGGCGCGTTGGCCAGAGGGATTTTTTCAACCATGCCGTGGTTGTTGAACGTGACGAAACCCGCTTTGTCGTCAATCTTGACGACTTCGATGTCATCCTGCGCCTCGCCTTCGGCAAGCATATATGACTTTTCCCCAGGTTTGCCGGCGACGGTGGTTTTGAATAAAACCTGCCATTGCCCGAAGATGGACATGACGCCGTTGGGCGTGATTTTCACCGGCGGTTCTGCGGCGTGCGCGTTCGGGTCAGGCGGCGGTGGAGGCGGGTTCAGTGCGAAAATGTTCCGCGCGACAATCAAGGCGTAGGGATTGCCCGGCAGCGCGGCGTCTTCCGCGCGCGAGGCGGCGTTCAAGGCCACTGCGCCCGCGAGGCAGATCGCAATTTTTCCGCAGCGCTTCATGTTTCAAATATATCAGTCACCGACTCGAATTCAAACACCGGAAGGGAAACTTGGTTGCGCGGCAAATTTCTTCACCCGGCGTCTTCACCCAGCTCGACGTTCCAATAGGCGAGGTCAATGAAGTGTTTCCAGCTCTCGTGTTTTTGCAGGCTGAAGCTGATCTGGACAAACGGACGCCATTTCGGGCGCTTGGGTTTGCGGACAAGGTGCATGGCGGCCTCCTGCGGCGTGCGGTTGGCTTTGTGCGTGTTGCAGCCGATGCACGAGCAGACGATGTTTTCCCACGTCGTCGGACCTCCACGGTCGCGCGGGATGACGTGGTCCAGATTCAAATCCTTGCGGTCAAAAACTTCGCCGCAATACTGGCAGGTGTTTTTGTCGCGCTCGAAAATGTTGTGGCGCGTGAACTTCACTTCCTTTTTCGGCAGCCGGTCATACAGGAGCAGCAGGATGACGCGGGGGACGCGGATGCGGAAGGAAATGGCGTGGATGGATTCCTCGTGCGGCGCGTCGGCGGAAACGTCGCGCCATTCGTGGAAGTTCAGCGTGCGGAACGAGCCGTCCTCGCCGCCGACGACGACCTGCGCCTGTCCTTGAAAAAGCAGCGTGAGCGCGCGGCGTGCGGTGCAGACATTGACTGCCTGCCACAGCCGGTTCAAAACCAAGACGTGCTGGTTGAGCGCGGTGTTCATAAACGCAACTGCCGGAAACTATCAAAACGGCCCGCGCGGGTCAATCGCGGCAATGTTACGGTCTCGTTCGATTTGATCTTCGCACCAGCGTTGCAAACCAAATGAGGTTCGGTTATTTTTTCCCGCATGAAGTTTTTTTCCGTCATCGCCATCTTTCTTGTTGTCGCGCTGTCGCAGGCGCGCGCGCAGGAGGGACCCGACGAACAATACGTCGCCATTTACAGCCGGATACAACAGGCGGACTCGTTCCAGAGTTTGAGCCAGACGCGCCAGGCGTTGGACGGTTATGTCGAGGCGCAAACGGCACTGCAAAAATTCCAGAAAGTTTTCCCGGATTGGGACCAGAAAATCATCAGCTACCGGCTGGATTATCTCGCGGGGAAAATCGCCGCGTTGACGGCGCTGCTTCCGCCTTTGACGAATGCCCTTCCGCAAACGGAACCGGCGGCCGCGGACACAAATGCCTCAACGTCCATCACCGGCCTTCAGTCGCAGCCCGGCGGATTGCGCTCGCAAGTGCTGGCTTTGCAGTCGGACAACGCGACACTTCAGGCAAAATTGAAGGAAGCTCTCGCGTTGCAGCCGGTGGCGGTGGCTCCGGGCGAACTTGCCAAAGCGCAGGCGCAAATCCTGTCGCTGATGAAGACCAATGATTTGCTCAAGGCAAGTCTGGATCAAATTTCCGCGAGGCCGGCCGTGATCAATATGGTCGAAACGCCCGTCGTCAATCCCGAACTGACGAATTTGCAGGCGCGAGTCGCGTCGCTACAGTCGGAATTGCTGGCCGCTTCGGTGGAAAAACTTGCGCTGGAAGATCGCGTCAAGCAATTGCAGGCTCCGGCAACCAACGCGTCGGTGGCGTCGGCGCAGTCGGCAGACGAGGCGCGGCTCCGGGAATTGGATGGCGAAGTGGAAACTTTGCGCGCACGGCTGGCAACGGACGAGGCGCAGGCCGTGCCTTACACATCGGACGAACTGGCCTTGCTCAAACAGCCGGAGCCGCAGGCCGCCGCCAGTTCCGGCACGACGAAAAAAACCTTGCACAAACTGCCTCCCGGCTCGGAGAAACTTGTCACCGAGGCGCAAAATTATTTTGCCGCCAAGGAATTCGACAAGGCCGCAGCCGACTACCGGATCCTTTTGCAGCAAGACCCGGACAATCCGCTGGCACTGGGCAATCTCGCGGCGATTGAACTGGAGCAGGGCAGCCTTGATGACGCAGAAAAGCACATCAAGGCCGCGCTCGCGCAAAATCCCGACGATGCCTACAACCTTTCCATCCTCGGCTACGTCAAGTTCCGGCAGAAGAAATTCGACGACGCGCTGGACGTCTTGAGCCGCGCGGCGAAACTGGATCCGCAGAATCCCGAGATTGAAAATTACCTGGGCGTCACTTTGAGCCACAAGGGGCTGCACACGCAGGCGGAGACGGCGTTGCGCAAGGCCATCGAGATAAACCCGAATTACGCCGCCGCGCAGAACAATCTCGCCGTGATTTACATCAGCGACCAGCCGCCGTCGCCGGAACTCGCGCGCTACCATTACCAAAAGGCGATCGCCGCCGGCCAGCCGCGCAATCCGGAACTGGAAAAAATGCTCGCCGCCAAGGGCGTGCCCGTCAACCCGCAGTAAAAAATGTTGCGCCAGGCTTCGCACGAACTGGTGGTTTCCACGCGCGGGCGCGGGCTTTTGGAATTCACCCGCGAATTGGAAAAGTGGATCGCGGAAAATAAATTTCGCGACGGCCTGCTCACGCTGCATCTGCGGCACACTTCCGCATCGCTGCTGATCCAGGAAAACGCCGACCCGGACGTGCGGCGCGATTTGGAATCATTTTTCAAGCGGCTCGTGCCGGACGGCGATCCGCTGTTCATCCACACGGCGGAAGGCGACGACGATATGCCCGCGCACGTCCGCACCGCGTTAACGACGGTTAATTTGAGTATCCCCGTCCGCGCCGGACAACTTGCGCTCGGAACGTGGCAGGGGATTTATTTATGGGAACACCGCACACGCGGCCACTCGCGCCGCGTCGCGCTGCACTTCATCGGCGAATGATAATTTTTCGACGCATGGCTTGGATTATTTTGGCAGGCCGTCGTGTGAGATTTTCAGCCAGAGATGAACTCAACTTTTTGAGGACATGGAAACGCCTTCATGTGTGAAATGGAATTCAGATTGTTCATCTGATTCTTTGAAGCCTAAATTGCTTTCGCAGTCTCAAAAATGTATGAAAATGTCCCAAAATAGGATAGTTCGCCAACTTGGAATCCAGTATTTATTATATTGTGATTGGCTTAAAAATAATAAAATAATGAAAGGAAACTTAATGAAAATGAATCTTGTAAAAACAATGAGTGTTGCCGCCTTGTTCGCAGGGCTGGCTATGATTCCCAGCGCAGCGAATGCTTCGTTGGAAGTGTTCACTTGGGCTCCCGACACCACTCGTCCACTTCCGGAGAATTTTTTAAGCTCAAGCGGCACGCTTGATTACGATACCGTCAACGGCGATATATCAGATTTCTCGTTGACTTATAGTTTTTTGGGCACTGACGATACTTATGATGCTTTCAGTGGAACTGTAGTGCTGGGAGATGGCGACCTTGCCTTGACCGGACATTCTTCCAATAGCAATGGCTTTTTAGGCATACCGTATGTTTTGTGGATTCCCACTGGCTCTCCCCAACCGGATGAAAATTCAGCCACTGCGCTTGGAACCCTTTTTGGCGATTGGGTTTATACCTCCACCGTCAGTGACAATCAGGCTGCGCCTGTTCCTGAACCGACGACTATGTTTGCCGGTGCGATGCTGCTGCTGCCGTTGGGGCTGGGAGCCGTGCGTTCTTTGCGCAAGAACCGCAACGCGTAATAATTCCTCCGCCTTGAGCGGATAAACGCCGCCGGAACAATTATCTGTTTCGGCGGCTTGTTTTTTTCTGTGCAACGGTGGCTTGCACAGCGGCGGGAGGCTGCAAGGTCTCGCGCCGCATCTGGGAGATCACACTACAAACTCCAATTCCTGCCGGTGCGGAATCAGGCCGCGCTCAAACGCCAGGCCGAGGAAGCGGCGGATGGATTCGCGGCCTTTGTCGCCGTAATCCAGCGTCCAGTGGTTGACATACATCCCAACGAACTTGTCCGCGAGGTCGCGGCCCATGTCGCGCGCGTATTGAAGCGCGTGCTGCACCGCTTCGGCGCGATGATCCAGGCTGAACCGGATGCTCGCGGTGAGCGTGTCGGAAATTATCCTGCGCGTGGCCAGATCAAATTTTTTGTGGATGACGTTGCCGCCGAGCGGCAGCGGCAGTCCGTCGTTCTGTTTGCCCCACCAGACGCCGAGGTCTTCACATAGCACGAGCTTTTCGTTTTGGAACGTAAGTTGGCCTTCGTGGATGATGAGGCCGACTTCAGCAATTCCATTTTTCACCGCCGCGAAAATCTGGTCAAACGGCACGACGACGTAATTGAATTCCTTCGCCGGTTTGCCGAGCCAGAGTTGCAGTGCCAGAAACGCGCTGGTCATCGTTCCCGGCACGGCGATTTTCTTCTTCAGAATTTCATCGCGCGAAAATTTTTGTTTCGCGACAAGCATCGGGCCGTAGCCGTCGCCCATGCTCGCGCCACTGGGCAGCAGCGCGTATTTGTCGGAGACATAGGCGTAGGCGTGGATGCTGACGGCGGTGATGTCGAGTTCGCCGCGCGTGGCGCGCTCGTTCAACGTCTGGATGTCCTGCAAAATGTGCTGGAAATGAAAACCCTGCGTGGGAATGAGTTCCTTTGCGAGCGCGTAAAACATGAACGCATCGTCGGGGTCCGGCGAATGGCCGAGGGTCAGGGTCGTTTTTGACATCCGCGAAAATTAAACGACGCGGCGCACGGTGTCACGACGAGAACTCCGACCATGCCGGGTGCGGACATGAACTTAATACCGAACGCACGCGCACGAATCAGTCCAGCCGCAGTTGACTGACACCTCCTTAAAGCACAGTCAAATTACAGGCAGACCCAGTGTGCGCGTGCGTCGCGTTCCTCCTTGGATTTCGAACATGAATGCAATCGGATCCGGCTCCCCACACATTTCCACTGCTTCACAGTTCCCCACCCGAATTCACAACAACCCGCAACCCGCATCCATTTAGCGCTTGCGTGCCGGGTGGAAAACTTCAGGCAAATCAGGATTTTTGACGTTGTTGAAAAATCGGACGCCGCGGCCGCTCGCGCTGGAATTTGCCGGTGGCTTGCGCCCGCGCAACGGCAACCTGCTTTGGGACCGGCTGCATGATTATCTCCTGCGGTTCGGCCAGCGCACCGCCGATACGTTTTGCCGGTTAAAACAATCCCGTCGTCACCCTCAACCAGGACAAAAACATGAGCACCAAATTACCCGAATGTTTCACCACTAACCCGCAAGCCCGCTGTCTGCGGGTCGAAATTTCCGCGACGCGCTCGGTGCTGCTGCCGTTCGATCAATTTGCGTTTGCCGAACTCGCCAGCGAGGACAAGGAACAAAAATTGCGTTTGGTCTTTGCCACGCACGAGATTTTGATTTCCGGCCACGCGTTGCGGCGAATTGAAGCGGCCATGCAAGTGATGGAACTGTCATTTATCATGCCGTTGCCGGCGAAATACCAGCCGCTCATTGCCGAAAATCAGCCGAAAATTCGGGAAATTGTGGTGACGGAAAACAAGCCCGGCAATTCGTAAGCGCAGGCGGCACTTAATTAAAAGTGCCAAGACTTTTCCTCAAGCTGCCTTGGGCAAGCTCTTGGTTGGCGGAAGTTCATCCGACGCCTTCACCATTTCACCGAAAAGACTCGTGAAATCTTTCAGCCCGGTGGTGGGAATAATGATCGTGTTGCGTTTGCCGCCAACTTCTTCGGAAATACGGAGGAACCGTCCGCGCGGATTCTCTTTGAGTGTCAGGAAAAACGACTTGCGTTCAATCTGAATTTGCTCGGATTTAAGCGTGTCTTCCTGAACAAATGGACGCGGTGGCGACTGTGTATAGGGCTGGTGATATGGCTGCCGGTGGAAAGGCGAGGGCCGTTCATTTGAGATCATAGATTCACACGTTGCTGCTGACGCACGCCAGCATGACAAACTTCACACTGGCTATCAACCTCTCAATTCAACCGGCGTGTCCTTCAGCTCTATTGATACTTCACAATAGCTTTATTGATGTTCAACACTATCTGTTCAATGTAGGCTCTTTTTTTGGATGTGAGCGCATGGACTTCGCCCGCCGCGCTCGAAAGATTGACGTGATACGAAGTTTTCGCAGTGACCATCATAAGAATTGCCCCAATGACCATTGCACCTCCAAGGATATACACACCTATCGGCGCTGGTGCCCTGCTGTGAATTGCCAAAATCGCTGCGAGCAGGAAAATCAGACCGAGAACGAGAAGCAGGATTGCTCCCAAAACTCGTGGCGGTGTGTATGTCATTCTGACAGATGTGATGTTTCGCAACGCATACGTCGTTCCCCAAATGATTACTCGCGTGTTGGTCACGGCAACGGCATTGTCGGAATAAATGGTTTCTTCCTTCGGTTGAACTGGAAGCGGTGGCGGCACAAGCTGCTGTTGCGGTGCGCCGTAATGAGGGCAGGCAGCCGCTTCCGTGCTGACAGATCCGTTACATTCTTTGCATTTAACTAACGCCATAGGACATACAAATCTATTGTGCTGCCGAATGAAAAGTCAATAAAGTCAGGAGACAATCAGGGTAATCCGTGCGTTGCCATGCTTCGGCCTGCGGTTTGGCGAACGGGAAAGTGGAGCGCAGGCGCAGAGACGTAGGAACGGAGTCGGAGCGTAACGACCGTCGCCAAACCGCAGGCCGAAGCACGCCGATCCTTCGGCTGAAACAGATGCCGCTCGTGACGAGCGCGCTTTCTGCGGAACGGAACCGGCGTGGTCGTGAGGAAAACAGGGCCGACCATCAGCCGGTGAAGTGAAGCAGAAAAGCGCGTTGGTCACGGCGAGAACATTCTGAAATGCTTTGCTCTCCTTCGAGAATTTTCCGCAACTTGGATCAATTAAGTGCGTTGTTCGTTAAGGCATTGGCTGCCTTTTGAAGAACGACCGGCTCGAATTTTAGCCGGTCGGCCATTGCCTTCCGATGCTCATTAGCCAAGTGACCATAAACTTTTCCAATCAGGACGCCGCCATCCTTATGTCCAACCCAAGCTGCAATCGTCATAAAGTCAATGCCGCTCATAACGCACATTGAAATAAAATGGTGTCTGCAATCGTGAAAATTGAAATCCGGCATTTTCGCCTGTGTCCTCACCAGTTCCAGCGACTCCCGAAAAGTTTTTGTCGGAATGTCTTTTTCCCCGCGCTGCGGTGATGGGAGAAGCCATTTCGATACGTCATGTGAACGGGTTTTCATTTCGGTCAAATGCGCTTTTAGTTTTGGATTAAAATCTACCACGCGAGCGTCACGATTTTTTAAGTCTTCGATTCCACGCCTTGTTATCTGTCTGCGGATAAAAAGTTGTCCATTCTTAAAATCAACATCATCCCATCGCACACCGAGGGCCTCGTTACGGCGCACGCCGGAATGAGCCATGAGTTTAATATAATCTACAAACTCCTGTGCATTTTCCGTAACCGGCACGTCTTTGCCTTTGTCGTTCTTTTTCGTTTCAAAGGCAGCGTTGCAAAGCACGTCCAGATCAACCGCTGTGAATAGCGGACGCTTTTCCGTGCTGGTTTTCAACGGTCGCAGCCCCTCGGTTGGCAGACGCTGTATGAGTCCATCAGATATGGCGCGCTTGAGAACAACGCGCAGCCCTATTACATCCAAATTGATTGTGCGCGATGACACGTTCTTTTTTAGGCGAGTTTCAATGAACCGATTGACGTGAACGGGTTTAATTTGATCAAGACGTAGGCCGCTCAAAAATTCAGTCCAGCGGTTAAGAATCGTTTTCTCTTTTTCAACTGTGCCCGGCTTTTTAGCTCCCTGGCCACTGCCGACAAAATCCAAATAACGTGCTGCGTAATCACCGAACTTCGGCGTCCGCGCGAGCGTCGGCAGTGCGTTGTCTGACCGTTGTGTCTGCAACCGTTTCAATTCCGCCACGGCTTGCGCCACCGTCTGGGCAGCATTGCCATCCTTATCAATCAATGGCACACGCCGTGTTTTTTTGACGCCGGTAATTGGGTTTTCAACACTCAGCCGCGCGTAATAACGCGCACCTCGTATCCACAGTCCACGAATCGGTTGCTTGCGCCCGTCCAGAACTTTTGAGAAAGTGAGCGCATGATTGTGACGCTTGGTTTCACTCTTTTGCTGATTGCTTATGGCTGCATTCTCTTTCATGCCATAACAGTGGCACATTTAGTGGCACAAGTCAAGTTTCAAGTTGTCAAAAACTCGTCAAATCATTGTAAATACAGCATTGCCGGTGTGGCGAAATGGCAGACGCACAGGACTTAAAATCCTGGGACTATTAAAAGTCGTGTGGGTTCGAGTCCCGCCACCGGCACCATTCCACCAGTTTGATTGTTTGCAACGAATGGTGGTTACGATTTGACGCAAGAAACACGAGTTTTTTTGCAGTTGTGGAAAAGGTTCGAGCCAATCGGCCCGGCCTTTCAAAACTGCTGCGGTTCGACCGAAACGATGGTGTCGGCCAACTGGTAGGATTTGAAATCACCAACCTGCGGCGCGTGCGCAAGTTGTGGGGCAGAACGCCCTTGGAGTGTTCACCGGCAAGATTGAAGCATCCGTCGCTTCGCACGACGTGGCACTGGCGCGAAATTTTTTCAACGCGTCGTTAAAGCAAAAAAGAAATCTTTGTGCCTGCACGCCGTGGCAGCTAATTTTTCCGGGTGAATCAAATCTATCGTGGACGCCTCGCACCGTCGCCGACCGGCCATTTGCATCTCGGTCATGCGCGGACATTTTGGGTCGCGCAGCAACGCGCGAAGGAAAATTCAGGCGAATTGATTTTGCGGAACGAGGATTTGGATTCTACGCGCTTCAAAATGGATTTTGTTTCCGCCATGCTCGAAGATTTGCACTGGTTCGGATTTGAGTGGAACGAAGGGCCGGACACCGGCGGAAAATTTGCGCCTTACAATCAAAGCGGGCGGATGAATTTTTATCGCGACGCGCTGGAAAAATTGCGCGCCGGAAATTTCATTTATCCCTGCACCTGCTCGCGCAAGGACATCCAGCAAGCCGTGACCGCGCCGCACGCAGAAGGCGACGAGCCGGTTTATCCGGGAACGTGCCGCAAGAAAAGTGACGAGCAAACCGGAAGCTCATCACTCCGTTTCAGAGTTCCCGACGGCGAGACGATTTCTTTCGTTGACGGAAATTGCGGCGAGCAGAAATTTGTCGCCGGAAAAGATTTTGGAGATTTTGTCGTCTGGCGGCACGACGATGTTCCGGCGTATCAGCTCGCGTGTGTTGTGGACGACGCTGCGATGGATATTTCCGAAGTCGTGCGCGGCGCGGATTTGCTGGTCAGCACGGCGCGGCAGATTTTGATTTTCCGCGCGCTGGGTTTTATGCCGCCGAATTTTTTTCACTGCGAATTGATGCTGGACGAAAAAGGCGAGCGATTGGCCAAACGCCACGACGCGTTGAGTTTGCGGAAATTGCGCGAACTTGGCGAAACGCCGGAATTATTACGCCAAAAAAATTTCAAAAAGTGCTTGTGAAATTTTTCACGATGAGGCAATCTTCACGTTCTCAAACCCACAACTGGTTTGGTTGATTGAGCAATCGGTATCGGAAGTAATTTTTACAGTGAAGTCATTCAGCAAAATCTTTTTTTTCTGCGCATTTTTCGCCGCGATTTTCCTGGCGAATGCGGACGCACAATCGCCTTCGCAGACAAATGCGGGCGGTTCGTCTGCGGTTTCAAACACTGCAAATTCAACCGCAACGGCGCAAACCGCCCAACCGGCGGCAGAGGATGTGCTTCCTGCCGAAAAACCGCCGGCACTTTTTTATATCGGGCCGTCTTTGGAAGAAGGCGTGCCTTCGATTTTTGCGGGGTGGTGGCCGAAACAAATCTCGCTTCCGATTTCCAATTCGATTGTCTGCTCGTGGATCGTGGCGGCGGTCATTTTGCTGGTCGTGCGCATCACGACTTGGAAAAACATCAGGGAAATTCCATCGGGGATGCAAAACCTGATGGAAATGATCTGCGAAGGCTGGGAGGGTTTTATGACGGATGTTTTGGATCCGAGGGTCACGCGCTGGGTTTTTCCGTTTGCGACGACGTTTTTGATTTTCATCGTCCTGTGCAATTATGTGGATTTAATCCCGGGCGTCGGGACAATCGGCTTCGGAACGCCGGATAAAAGCAGTTCGCTGCCGTTTGCCATTGAGAATGTCAGGAAGCCGTTTTTCCGCCCGCCGACTTCCGACGCGAACCTGACTGTGGCGATGACCGCCGTTTTTTTGGTGATGTGCCTGTTTTGGGCCGTCCGTTACAATGGCTTCTGGGGGTTCACCAAGCACGTTTTTGGCGTGAAAATGAAGGTCAACAAATGGGTATTCCCCTTGATTGCGCTGCTGTTTCTTTTCATCGGCACGATGGAGGTGGTTTCGATTTTGTTCGCGCGGCCCGTGGCACTGGCGATGCGGCTTTTCGGAAATGTTTTCGCCGGAGAAACCATGCTGGACATGGGATTCCACATTCCAAACTGGCTGGGGTCTCTGGCCATCACGCTGACGGTTTATTTTTACGAAACGTTCGTTTGCGCCGTGCAAGGGTTTGTGTTTGGATTGCTGGTCGTGGCGTTTGTGGGCACGATGTGCGCGCCTCATGAAGAACACGAACATTGAAATGATTTGCAGCCGCGTTGAAACAAGGCGGCTGCGACAACAAAAAAACAACTAGAAAGAAAAAATATATGCTCGCAGATATAGCAAATTCCGTCGTCCAGTCCGACATCAAGACAGGCGTGGCAATGGCCGGCGCGTCCATCGGCATTGGTTGCGCCACGGCAGGTGCGCTTGTCGCCATGAGCCGCAATCCCGGCATGATGGGCAAAATCCTGTTGTGGATGTTCGTCGGCATGGCGCTCGCCGAAGGCTGGGCGGTCATCGCGTGGTTCGCCGTCAAATAATTCCGGCCTATGAGCGAACTTGGAATTGACTGGAGGGCGCTGGCCACGCAGACGATCAGCTTCGCGATTGTTTTTTTCGTGCTGTGGAGATATGCCTACGGGCCGATTTTCAAAAAGCTCGAAGAGCGCAGGCAGAAAATCGCCGAAGCCCTCGCCAACGCCGAAAAAATAAAAGCCGACGTTGCGAAAACGGAAATCGAGCACCAGAAAATCCTGGCCGACGCCGGTGACAAGGCGAACAAATTGATTGACGAGGCGCGTCAGGCCGCCGCCCGCGTGCGCGAACAGGAAACGCAAAAGGCAATCGCCGCTGCGGAACAAATCGTGACGAAGGCGCGCGAAGCCGCCGTGCAGGAACGCGCGCAGATGCTCGCGACGTTGAAACGCGAAGTCGGAAGGCTTGTCGTGCAGACGACCTCGACCGTCACCGGAAAAATCCTCACGGTGGACGATCAAACCCGGCTCGCGAAAGAAACCGAAAAACAATTGGCCGCATAATTTTAATGGGGAAGGACGCCGTGCCGGCGTCCCAAAATAAAAACAAGGACGGCGACACGCCATCCCCCCAAACAGTAATGAAAATTTCCAAACAAGCGCAACGCGACGCCCGGCAACTGTTCCGCAGTTGCCGCGCCAACAATTTGCTGGACGAAAACCGCGTCCGGCAGACGGTCAAATTGTTGAGCGAAAAAAAGCCGCGCGGCTACGTCGAGATTTTGTCGCGATTGCACCGTTTGGTGAAAATGGATATGGAGCAGCACGCGGCGCGCGTCGAGAGCGCGACGGCTTTGCCCGCCGATCTGCAGTCGGACGTGACAAACGAGATCAAAAAGAAATATGGCGCGGGCGTGAGCATTTCGTTCGCGCAAAATCCGGCGCTCATCGGCGGCTTGCGGATCCAGGTTGGCAGCGACCTTTACGACGGCAGCGTGAAAATGCGTCTGGAAAAATTGGAAGAAAGTTTTTAACGAAATTTTATGAGCAACTTATTGCAGGAAATTGAAGCGCAAATCAGCGGCGCGAAGACCGCAACGGCCAAACAAAACGTCGGAGTCGTCCGCGAAATCGGCGACGGCGTGGCGAAGATCGAGGGACTTACCGACACGATGCTCAACGAGATGCTGGATTTCGGCAACGGCGTCACCGGCCTCGCGCTCAACCTCGAAGAAACCGAAGTCGGCGCGATTATTTTGGGCGATTACACCAAGATTAAAGAAGGCGATGAAGTCCGCACGACGGGAAAACTTTTGCAAGTGCCGGTTGGCAAAGGATTGCTTGGCCGCGTGGTCAACACGCTTGGCCAACCGCTGGACGGCAAAGGCCCGATCAAAAGCGAAGTTTCCTATCCGGTTGAAAAAATTGCGCCCGGCATCATCCGCCGTAAATCCGTCAGCCAGCCGGTGCAGACCGGCATCATGGCGATTGACGCGATGGTCCCGATCGGTCGCGGCCAGCGCGAACTGATCATCGGCGACCGTGGCACGGGCAAGACCACGATCGGCGTGGATGCGATGATCAATCAGGCGCGCATCAACAAGGTTGCTGAAACCGCTGGTGATAAAAATTTCCGTCCCATTTATAATATCTATGTCGCCATCGGCCAGAAGCAGTCCAGCGTGGCGCGCGTCATCGGTATTTTGGAAGAAGCGGGCGCGATGCCTTACACGATCATCGTCGTGGCGGCGGCTTCTGATTCCGCTTCGAATCAATATCTCGCGCCGTTCACCGGTGCGGCCATCGGCGAATGGTTCATGGACAACGGCATGGATGCGCTGATCATTTATGATGATTTGTCCAAGCACGCCGTCGCGTATCGTCAGGTGGCTTTGATTTTGAAACGTCCGTCTGGCCGCGAAGCGTATCCGGGCGACGTGTTTTATCTGCACAGCCGTCTGCTCGAACGCAGCGCGCGCGTTTCTGAAAAATACGGCAACGGTTCTTTGACTGCGCTGCCGATCATCGAAACACAGGCCGGTGACGTTTCGGCTTACATTCCGACGAACGTGATTTCGATCACGGACGGACAAATTTATCTGGAAACGGATTTGTTTTATCAAGGCATTCGTCCCGCCGTTTCCGTCGGTCTCTCCGTTTCTCGCGTCGGTTCCGCCGCGCAGGTCAAGGCGATGAAGCAAGTTGCCGGTCGTATCAAAGGCGATTTGGCGCAATTCCGCGAACTCGCGGCGTTCGCGCAATTCGGTTCTGACCTTGACGCCAAAACGCAGGCATTGCTCGAACGCGGCAAACGCATCGTCGAATTGTTCAAGCAAAACCAATACAGCCCGCTGCCCGTTGAAGTGCAGGTCGTAGTTTTGTGGGCGTCGCAAAATGGTTTCGTGGACGATGTGGCCGTGGACAAGATCAAGGATTTTCAGGCGAAGCTGATTGATTTCATCGCCACGCGCAAAGCCGAGTTGCTCACGAAAGTGCGCAACGAAAAAGCCATCAGCGACGCGATTGCCGCCGAGTTGAAAGTGGCTGTGACGGAATTCAAGCAGAGCTACAGATAATTTCGGCCTCGAAATAAAATTTAAGTGCTTATGGCAAAATATCAAGTCAAAGAAATGGTCAGAATCGGATCGTTGATTCTGTCTCTTCGCGGCTTGCGTGTGATGCTGGATTCGGACTTGGCGAAAATTTACGGCGTCACCACCGGCGCGCTGAATCAGGCGTTGAAACGGAACATTAAACGGTTTCCTGATGATTTTACCTTTCAATTGTCAGCTAAAGAATTAGAAGTCTTGATATCACAAATTGTGATATCAAAAAAAGGTTCGGGTGGGCGGCGCAAATTGCCGTGGGTTTTCACCGAGCACGGCGCGATCATGCTGGCCAGCATTTTGAACAGCGAACGCGCGGTGGAAATGAGCGTTTCCGTGGTGCGCGCGTTTGTCTTGATGCGTGAACAATTGACGGCGAACAAGGAACTCGCACAGAAATTAAGCGAGTTAGAAAGCCGCGTCAGCGGACACGACGAGGCGATTCAGAATTTATTTGAAACGATCCGGCAACTAATCGAGCCGCCGTTGCCGGAAGACCGGAAGCAAATTGGTTTCATGCGCGAAACGTCGCCGCCGTATCGCGTCAAAACTCAAAAGCGATTTTAATTTTTACAAATGCCCAGCACACGCGACATACGCCGGCGCATCAAGTCGGTCAAGAATACCGCCCAGATCACCAAGGCGATGCAGATGGTCGCCGCCGCCAAGATGCGCAAGGCGCAGCAGGCCGCGCTCGTCGGGCGACCGTATGCGGATTTGATGAACGCGATTCTGGCGGAAGCCGCGCCGCGCATCGCGGGGTTTGAACATCCGCTGATGAAAACCCGTGAAGTGAAAAAACGCGCGGTCATCGTCGTGAGTTCGGATCGCGGTTTGTGCGGCGGCTTGAACGGCAATTTGATGCGCGAGGCGGGCAAGCTCGACAAAAACATGACGGTGTTCATTTGCGCGGGAAAAAAAGGCGGGCAATTCATCGCGCGCACGAAACGGAATCTGGCTGCGGAATTTTCCTACAAGGATGCGCCGACGTTTGCCGAGGCGCGGGCGGTCTCGAAATTTGCGCAGGATTTGTTTTTGAAGGGGGAGGCGGACGCCGTGGATATTTTGTTCACGCAATTCATTTCGACCTTGGTTCAGCAGCCGAAAACGATTCCGTTTTTG